>JALULO010000020.1 GCA_027056215.1 Campylobacterales bacterium
CTACATGATAAAGCACACATCAAAGGTATTCAAACAAAAACGGACACATTTTATGCACCTCATATCATCATCGCAACGGGTGGTTTGGGATACCCAACACTTGGAGCAGAAGGTGATGGATATGCACTTGCAAAACAATTGGGGCATACTATCACATCTCTACACCCTGCCATGATGCCTTTACACACCAAAGAGAACTGGGTGATAAACTGTCGAGCCGATACCATTGCCAATGCTACGATACGTATAGATTTACCAAAAGCAAAAAAGCTCACAGCACAGGGTGATTTGATCTTTACCAAAACAGGCATACGAGGTCCAGTTGTGCTTGATTTTGCACGTGAGATTACACCATTTTTAGACAAGTATCCAGAAGTTCCATTGCTTATCAACATGACAAAGGGAATGGATGAAGACACTTTATATAGAGACTTAAAGGCATCACATCAAAAATCACCCCACTACACTATCCTTGAACATCTAACAGCACTTCTTCCCCAAAGTGTTGTAAAAGAACTATGCATTCTATGCCAGATAGATCCCAATCAGAGATTGACACAAATCGAAGGTAAAAAACGACAAAAGCTTTTAAAAACACTTTCTTGGACACCACTGACTATCACAGGACATGATGGATTTAAAATGGCGATGATCACTCGTGGCGGTGTCAGTTTAAAAGAGATTTCTCCCAAAAGTATGCAAAGCAAAATCATAAAAGGAGTCTACTTTTGCGGTGAAGTGATGAATCTCGATGGTCCATGTGGCGGATACAACCTCCAATGGTCTTTTTCTAGTGGTCATTTGGCAGGTCAATTAAGGACAAGTTAAATCAAAAGTACACTACCCTACTCAAAAACCACCCCAAAATCAACACCAGTTTCACAGTCATCATGTGAAAACAGATACTCACCATTTTGGTCGATTTTTTTGGCTAATCTGTATTGACCATCTTCAAGTTCAAAGATTTCTGCTTTTTGACTGTTTGGATCAACTATCATATAACACTTTACACCCTCTCTTTGATATAATTCAAACTTGGTTGTAGTATCTTTAAGAGCAGTTGATCGGCTGAGCACTTCTACTACCAGTAGCGGAGTTTTTGAGAAGTACTGCTTTTCTGTTTTTTCACAAAACAAGGCAACATCAGGTTGAACAACACTTGTCTCATCTATCTTCCAATCCACAGGAGAGATGTAAACTTCACAAATATTTTTAAAGGTACAGTTTAGATTTTTATCTAACTCTTTGGAGATAGCAAAAACAATTTTTTGATGTTTTGGATAAGGTGCAGGAGCCATAGCATATGGAACACCATCTATAAGTTCCCAACTATCTTCCCACTGTTTATAGTCATCGTAGGTAAAGTGCGACATCAACTTAGGAGCTGCCATAAATATCCTTTTCTTTTATTGCTCGATTATAGCACAATTTGGTCTGATAAACAAAAGTATACGACCCTATTTTTATTGGATTTTATCAGAAATATTTTCTTAACCAAATTCTTAGCAAAAATTCTATAGACTATCATTCTAGAATGAGGTAAAATATTTTTTCCTTAGATATTTATTTGAACAATACGAGGTACAAAGATTGTATAAACAAACATGGCGTTTAATAACTGAAAGTCAGCATATTGTATTGATATCCCATATCAATCCCGATGGCGATGCTCTGGGTAGTTCTTTGGCACTTTATCCTCTTTTAAAAGATATGGGTAAAACGGTTTCCATTGTCAATGTCACAACACCTCTTCCTATTCGCTATGACTTTTTACCAAACTTTACAAAAATCAAACAATCTATGCCTTTAAAATGTGATCTCATCATCAGTTTTGATTGTGGGAGTTATGATAGATTAGGTATAAAAAAGCATCATTGTCCCTTGATTAACATTGACCATCATAAAACCAATACAAATTATGGCGATATCAATCTTATCGATTCTACGAAAGCGAGTGCATCAAGTGTTGTACTAAAACTTTTAGAGCAAAATGATATAGCTCTCAGACGTGATGTTGCAACGTGTATCTATACTGCTTTGGCTGAGGATACAGGTTTTTTCAGTTTTGAAAATGTAAATGCTACTGTTTTTGAAGATGCTGCTAAACTGATTGCAGCAAAAGCAAACCCAGGATTCATAGCACAACAACTTAAAGAACGTAACTCACTGGCAAAGATCAGACTAACAGGGATTGTGATCAATCAACTTGAACTTATCAACGATGCCAAAATAGCATATGCAATTCTTACACTTGAAGACTTTAAAAAGAGCGGTGCATTGCGTTCAGACAGTGACGAGTGTGTCGATCTTATTCGCTCCATAGTCACTGTAGAATTAGCGATCTTACTTATAGAAGAGTCTGATGGATATAAGATTTCATTGCGAAGCAAAGCACAAATCGATGTCTCAGATATTGCACTTGCATATGGTGGAGGCGGACATAAAAGAGCAGCAGGTTTTACTGCAAAAACAAAAGAAACAAATACTATTATACAAAACATTTTAAATGAGGCAACTATATGACACATAATCACAAAAAAGCAAGTTCTTTAGGTTCTTTTATCTTTATTTTACTGCTTATTGCATTGGGTATTGGCACTTACTTAATCATAAAATCTCCTGCTTTTGAAACCAATAAACCAAAAATCACATTGCCTATATCATATTTTTGGAATACACATCATCCATTTAATGTTTCAGTCAGTGATGATACTGGTCTCAAAAACATCATCGCATATTTGTCAAATGGTCATGAAAAAATTCAAATAGCAGATATCGTATTTAAAAAACCTATTAAAAAATATACTTTACAAATCAAATATCCCAAAATAGGTTTTGAAGAAAATAGTGATAATCTCAAACTAACGGTTATAGCAAATGATATCAGTAAATGGAACTTTTTTAAAGGTAACAATAAAATAAAAACTTCCCTCCTCAAGGTGGACAGCCAAAAACCAGATGTCTTTTCACTTATAACATCATACGGAATCACACGTGGTGGTAGTGCTATAGCAATTTTTAAGGCAAGCGATAAAAATCTTAAAGAACTTTATGTGCAAACCAGTTTTGGAAAAAGATTTAAGCCCTCACCTTTTTATAAAAAAGGATATTACGCTGTACTTGTTGCTTGGCCTATGAAAGAGAAACGCTTTAGTGCAAAAGTTGTAGCCATTGATGAAGCCGGAAATAAAACCAGATCTCGCCTGAGTTTTTTCCTCAAAGCTAGAAGCTATCGAACATCCCACCTTCAGGCAAAAGATAGTTTTATCAATGGTAAGATATCCGATCTGGCAGATGATCGTCCCGAACTTACAAAAGATCTCTCTCCGACAGGAAAATTACGTTTTATCAATGAAACATACCGTACCGAAAATGATGGTGTTATCAAAGAGATTACACAAAAAGTTGACAGCAATCGTATTGATGATTTTGATATAAAACCATTTTATCCACTACACAATGGTAAAGTAGTGGGAAGTTTTGGCGATCATCGCTATTACTGGTATAAAGACAAGAACAATACAATCAGCGAATCATACCATTTAGGTATTGATTTGGCTAGTATCAAAAGAGATAATATTTATATCACAAATCCAGGTGTTGTCGTATTTGCTGATTATAATGGTATCTATGGAAATAATCTCATTGTCTATCATGGATTTGGACTTTATACAGTTTATGGTCACTGCTCTACTTTGTTAAAAAGAAGAGGTGATGTTGTTCGAGCACATGAAGTGGCAGCGAAGACGGGTGCAACAGGTCTCGCACTAGGAGATCACTTACATTTTTCTGTCATGGTGCAAGGTATATTTGTCCGACCTGCAGAATGGATGGATAGCAAATGGATACAAACCAATATCATCGATGTGATTGAAAATGCAAAAAAAATGATTGACAAATAAGGAAATTATCATGCGTGCTAAACAAAAAAATTTAAGAATATTTGAGATTAACATTACCAATGATCAGGATTTTTTTGCATATATGGAAAAAAATCTCATTTTATTAAAAGATTTCTTCTTATTTTTGCAAGGAAAGATCAGTGATGATGTTATAGCCTATCTTGATGAAAAAGGCTTATGCTATAAAATAGCTGAAAATTGTAATATAAAAATACCATCTAAGCAAACCACTACTGAAAATAGTGCTATAATATCCCAAGAAGAGCCTAAAAACAAGCCAAATATAGCTCTTAGCACAACACGAATAGTAAAAGAATATATTAAAACATTATTGATAGAACAACCAATCAGATCGGGTCGGGAAGTTATCCATGAAGGTGATGTTACCATATTTGGACGTGTTAACAGCGCTGCTAAAGTTATTGCAAGTGGCAATGTTGAAGTTTATGGGATTATAGATGGGATGGTACAAAGTGATGGTGATTATATGATCATCAAAGAACTCGGTAAAGGCTATATTATCTTTAATGGCGATATTCTTGAACGTGAACTTTTTGATGGGAGTATCAAAAAAGTCACAAAAGACAAGAATGGTGCCCTAATAAAGGATTTATTTGAAACAGCACACTATTAAAAAAATGATTGAAGGTGTAGGAATTGGATTACACAAAGGTGAACCTATTCATTTTTCACTACATCCACTTGAAGAAAACAGTGGCATTGTATTTTACAGAACTGATACACATACTTATATAGAAGCAAAGCCAGAAAATGTTGTTGATACAACTATGGCAACAGTAATTGGGAAAAATGGTAATAATATCTCAACCATAGAACATCTTCTTTCTGCCATATATGCCTTTGGAATCGACAATGTTCTTATCAAAATAGATGCGTCAGAGGCACCTGTTATGGATGGAAGTAGTGCTAGTTTTTGCATGATGCTCAATGAAGTTGGTCTGCAAGAACAAAAATCTAATAAGCGTATTATGATATTAAATAAAGAAGTAGAGATTCAAGATGGTGACAAATACGTTAAATTAACTCCAGATGTCAATCAAACATACCATTTTCAAATCGATTTCACTCATCCAGCTATTGGATTTCAAGAACAACATTTTGCTTTTAGTAAACAACTTTATATAGATGAGATATCTAGAGCACGTACTTTTGGTTTTTTAAAAGATGTACAAATGTTAAGAGCAAAGAATCTTGCACTTGGTGCTTCATTGGAAAATGCTATTGTTCTAGATAATAATACAATCATCAATAATGATGGATTACGTTATAATAATGGATTTGTCAGACATAAGATACTAGATGCTATCGGAGATCTTGCCTTATTGGGTATGCCATATCTTGGTAAATATGAATCTTATGCAGGAAGTCATCATTTAAATCATTTATTGACAAAAGAGATCCTTAAAGATACAGAAAATTATATTATTAAAGATATCTCATCGATTGAAGATATTACTTTTTCAAAGGCATATGCATAAGTGTCTAAACAAAATATTGATATCTTAGTTATATCACTTACTTCTCCATTGTTGGTTGGTATTTATGCTAAAGGTGAACGCATAGAAAGTTATGTATCAAAGGAAAAAACAAGTGATATACTTCCCTCTTTTTTTGATACAATTTTGAAAAAATATCGATGCAAAAACCTCTACTTTGCCAATGGTCCGGGAAGTTTTATGGCTATCAAAATCACCTATGTATTTTTAAAAACACTGAGTATTACTTTAAAAGTGCCACTTTTTGCAACAGATGGATTCTCTTTTAATAAAAAAAGTCCTATAAAAGCATTAGGTTCTCTTTATTTTATAAAAGAAAATGGTAATATACGCGCACAAAAGATTGATGTCAACAATACTGATATAGCTCCTTTTAGTTTACCAGAGCATCTTGACAAAACAATTTTCACAGATCAAACAAACCCGTTGTATGTATTACCGGCTGTATAAGAGGAACGTAATTGACTATAGATGTACCTGCAACCAGTGCAAATCTAGGACCTGGATTTGACACACTTGGACTAGCACTAGATTTAACAAATCATATCATTATCAAAAAGTCAAATTTCGTTTCTATCAATATTAAAGGTGAAGGATCAAGTAAACCTAAGCTTAAAACAAATAATCAATTTGTTAATATCTTTTATAATTTTTATATAAAACTTGTAGGTAAACGCCATAACTTTCGATTTGAATTTCATAATCACATCCCTTTTTCAAGGGGATTGGGAAGTTCATCGGCAGTGATTGTAGCGGCTATTGCAAGTGCCTATAAGATGGCAGATGTCGAACTTTCCAAAAGTTCAATACTAAATAAAGCACTTTTTTATGAACCACATCCAGATAATATTACACCTGCTGTTCATGGTGGCTTTACTGCTGCTATGACAATCAAGGGAGAAAAAGTTATCAGTCAAAAGAAGGAGATTCCATCCTATCTCAAAGCAGTGATGATCATTCCCAACCGACCTATGTCAACAAATCAATCACGCTCAAGACTACCAAAAAATTTTTCTATGCAAAAAACAGTTTTTAACGTTTCACACGCATCGGTTTTAACAGCAGCATTTTTTAATGAAGATTGGAAAACACTAAAACTTGCATCCCAGGACATGATGCACCAAAATACACGAATGAAAATGCTCAAAGAACTTTTTGAAGTACAAAAAATCGCACTTTTAAACGGAGCATTGATGAGTACACTTTCAGGAAGTGGTTCATCTTTTTTCAACATGACATATGAAGATGATGTACAGTTTTTGTCACAAAAATTGAAAACACATTTTCCACAATTTAGGGTAGAAACTTACGATTTCAACAATATTGGCTACAAGTTCGGCGAATAGTAGTTTCTTTAAGGTAAATTATTATAATGTACAAAATTATTTAACTATGAAATATCCTGTTAGGATGTGCATATGCTGCAGATCGAGAAAATTCCAACATGAACTTATCAGAGTGCAGTGTATACACAAAAAGTTAATGTTCTTTACAGGTAATGGCAGAAGTTTTTATCTATGTCAGGACTGTACTTCTTTACAAGATAAAAAATTATTAAGATCACTCTCAAAAGAGTGTAAAAAAGAGATAAAAACTATAGATTTGGAGAGTTTATTTAATGGATAAAGTTCGTATTAGCGAAATTGCACAAGAGCTTGGCATGGAAACAAAAGACGTGCTAGCAAAGGCCAAAGAGATTGATATGCCCGCAAAAGCAGCAAACAGTGCTGTGAGTATTGCAGATGCAGAGCTATTGGCGAATTATGTGTTAACAGGTGTTGCACCAAAAAAGAAACAAGTGGCAAAAGAGATTACGCAGGAAAATGCAAAAAAGCCTCAGGCAGAAACGAAAGAAGAAGTAGTTCAAGAACCTATAGAGACAAAAGCATCAACACAAGAAGAGACAAAAAAAGAGCTTCAAACAGAGGTCACTACAACCAAAAAAGTCTCTCCTAAAAAAGCAAAAACTCCAAGAGTGATTACA
The DNA here is from genome assembly GCA_027056215.1 of Campylobacterales bacterium. Classification (GTDB taxonomy): domain Bacteria; phylum Campylobacterota; class Campylobacteria; order Campylobacterales; family QNZT01; genus QNZT01. Next base: position 7,404 of record JALULO010000020.1, read on the forward strand.
AAAGTTGGATCTAAAAACAAACCATTACCTGAACCTGTTACAGAAGAACCAAAAGTAGAAGTCGAGAAGGTAGCAAAGGTTGAAACGCCTGCGCCTGCAAAGAAAGATATCCCAGAACCCCAAACACTGGTTGAAGAGACTAAAAAGCCTGAGATTAAAACGAAGGTTATAGAGGAAGAACCTAAAAAAGAGTCTATTGCTCCTAGAAGTCTGAAAAAAAGACGGGGTATTATGATTGTCAGGAAGAGAAGACCTGTAAAAACATCTTCTACTATTGCAAATATGTCTATGCCTGATATTGTGGAAGGTGTTTCAAAAAAGAAAAAAAGAACTAAACGGGCTGCCACTGCAAAACAAAGCGATTCCCACAGACTTGATATCTTTTCAGGTGGAGATATAGCAAATTTTGAAATTTTGGCAGATGATGACATGGTTGTTTTACATGACTTTAGTTTTGATCTTGAAGATCGTGAGAAAAAAGAAAAAGAGCAACAAGCCAAAAAGAAAAAATTTGAAGCAAATAATATTCGTACAACTAGGAAATCCTCATTTGTACAACAAAGAGGTATTAGTAGAAAATCTACAAAGCGTAGAAGAAGAAGAAAAGAAGAGGAAACAAACATCACAGTGAATAGTATTGAAATACCCGAGGATATCAGGGTATATGAATTTGCAGAAAAATTAAACCGTCCTATAAGTGATATCATAAAAGTACTTTTTACACTTGGCGTTATGGTCACCAAAAATGACTTTTTAGATAAAGATGCTATAGAAATATTGGCAGATGAATTTGATGTTAAAGTAACAACAATCAATCCTCTTGATGAATTTGATTATGAGAAAGATTATGAAGAAAGTGAAGAAGAAGGTGAATTAAGAGCACCTGTTATCACTATCATGGGGCATGTTGATCATGGTAAAACATCTTTACTCGACAAAATCCGTTCTACAAAAGTAGCGTCTGGTGAGCATGGTGGCATCACGCAACATATCGGTGCGTACATGATCAACAAAAATGGTCAAAACATTACTTTTATCGATACTCCAGGTCACGCTGCTTTTACTGAAATGCGTTCACGTGGTGCTCAGGTTACAGATATCGTTATCATCGTAATCGCTGCTGATGATGGTGTAAAACCACAAACAAAGGAAGCTATAGAGCATGCTAAAGCAGCAGATGTTCCTTTTATCGTTGCTATCAATAAAATTGACAAACCTGATGCCAATCCTGATCTTGCTAAAGCAGGTCTTGCAGAACTTGGTGTTACCCCGGTAGATTGGGGTGGAGATACAGAATTTGTCCATGTCTCAGCTCATACAGGTGAAGGTATAGATGAACTTCTTGAAGTCGTTTTATTGCAAGCTGAACTTCTTGAATTAAAAGCAACTCCAGATACTAAAGCTAAAGCGTTTGTAGTAGAAAGTACCTTAGAAAGAGGGAGAGGTCCAGTTGCCACTGTGATTATGAAAAATGGAACACTTCATATAGGAGACACAATCGTTTGTGGCATAGCACATGGAAAAGTGAGAGCTATTTTAAATGAAAACGGTAAGAACCTTAAAGAGTTATACCCAGGTGAACCAGGTGTAGTTATTGGATTAAGTGAAGTTCCAAATGCTGGCGATACTTTGATGGCAGTTGAAAGTGATAAAGCTGCACGTGAATATGCACAAAAAAGATTTGATTATATAAGGCAAAAAGAACTTTCAAAATCTACTAAAGTGACACTTGAAGAGTTAGGTGCAAAAATTGCAGAAGGTCAAATCAAAAATCTACCTATTATCCTTAAAGCTGATGTTGCAGGAAGTCTTGAAGCAATTAAAGGAAGTCTTGAAAAACTAAGGAATGATGAAGTTAAAGTAGATGTCATCAGTACCGGTGTGGGTGGTATCACAGAAAGTGATATTGCTTTAGCTGAAGCTAGTGAAAACAGTGTTATACTTGGTTTCAATATCCGTCCTACCGGCAGTGTTAAAGAGAAAGCCAAAAGTGCAGGAATCACCATCAATACATACAACGTTATCTACGATCTTATAGATGATGTTAAGGGACTACTTGGTGGTTTACTCTCTCCTATTACAAGAGAAGAACATCTGGGACAGGCTGAAGTCAGAGAAGTTTTCAAAGTACCAAAACTTGGACTTATCGCAGGTTCATTGGTTACAGACGGTACTATCAACAGAGGTGCAAAAGTACGGGTTATTCGTGAAGGTGTTGTTATCTATGAAGGGGAAGTTTCATCACTCAAACGTTTTAAAGATGATGTCAGAGAAGTTGCAAAAGGGTATGAGTGTGGTATTGGGGTTGAGGGTTACAGCGATGTTAAACCTGGAGATTTTTTAGAAAGCTACAAACTGGTAGAAGAAAAAGCTACATTGGATTAGCAGATGGATAAAAGAATCAAACTTCAAAGAGTGGAATCTGTTCTAAGAGAACTTGTTCCAGAAGCGATAAGTGGTCTATCCGATGAACGCATAAATAATATTCCAGTTATCAATGTAGAATGCAGTCGTGGCAAATATGATGCAAATGTCTACCTTGATCCCTCTTTTGTTGATTCAGAAGAAGAAAAATATGTTTTAACACATCTAAAAAAAGCAAGTAGTTATATTGAAAACTATTGTAAACAAGCAGAAGGTTGGTATCGTTGTCCTAAATTTCATTTTAAATTTGATCATAGTCTGGAAAAACAAAATCAAATAGATACACTCTTTAAACAGATAGAAAAAGAAATAGGTAAAACAGATGGATAATCAAACCTTAACCAACCTTTTAAAAGATTGTGGTGTTAATCTTTACGATACCGAAACTGTTACAGAAAATGATAAAAAGATTTTTCGCATCTATATCACGACAAAAGAAGCAGTAACACTTGATAAATGCACAGAAGTTACGAAAATCCTCTCTCCTATCATAGACCTTGATCCACCCTTTCGAGGTGAATACTTTTTAGAAGTAAGCTCTCCTGGGATTGACCGAAAATTGACAACTTTACAACATTTTAAACTTTCAATCGGTGATTTGGTTAAATTAAAACTTGGAGATGGACGAAAATTTAAAGCTAAAATCTTAGATGTAGAAGATCAAAATATCAAACTTTATGATAAAGAAGAGAAGAGCGAGATTCTAATCCCTTTTAATGAAATCAATAAAGCAAAAACTTACTTTGAATGGTAACAGACGACCAATTTTACATGCAGCTTTGTCTCAATGAGGCATGGCGATATCAAGCTCTAACCTACCCTAACCCACCAGTCGGTGCACTTATACGTGACAAACATGGAGATATTCTTTCTATAGCGGCGCACAAACAAGCGGGAGAAGCGCATGCTGAGTTAAACGCTTGCATAGATGCTGTCATAAAGCTGGGTGATACTCAGATCAAAACACTCTCATCTGCAACAAAACAGCATACATATTTATGCCAAAAGTATCAAAACTATTTTCAAGGGTGTACTATTTATGTTACTTTAGAACCTTGTATGCATCATGGCTCTACCCCACCTTGTTCCTTGCTCATTCAAACACTAGGTTTTTCAGAAGTCATCATTGGGGCACTTGATCCAAACCCACAGGCACAAGGTGGAAAAGAATACCTTCTGTCTTTTGACATCCAAACAAAAAGCGGTATATTGCAACAATCATGTGAAAAACTCATCTATCCATTTTTAAAATGGCAACAAAATAAAAACTTTGTCTTCTTTAAACTAGCAAAACATCAAAACGGTACGATTACAGGAAAACACGTCAGCTCCCTTGAATCAAGAGAACTTATGCATCAAATCAGAACAAAGATAGATCTATTGGTTATCGGTGGAAATACAGTCAGAGAAGATAAACCAACACTCGATTGTAGACTTGTCAATACACAAAAAGCACCCGATGTTTTGATTATCACCAGTAAAGATGATATTAACCGTGATATTCCTCTTTTTCATGTAACTGGACGTAATATTTATATTGCAAATGACTTTACACTTTTGAAAAATTATAAACATATTATGATTGAGGGTGGAGAAGGAATGTTTATCAAAAGTAAAAATATCGTAGATTTTTATCTCTTTTTTACATCACCAAAGGTAAAATCAGGCAAAACAATACAAAGCAATGCTAATTTAAAAAGTTTACATTGTTTCAAAAACTCTTTTGATACAATAGAGTGGTTTGAAAATACTCTTTAAGGATCTGTACGTGCACGTTTTTTTTAAAACAATCTTTTTTACAATGATTTTACTTTTTAGTATAGGATGTAGCTACCGCAATAGCAACTTTTTTGAAAATATTTTAGCTGACAATGAAACTATTAAAGCAGACGGTAGATACAGTGGTAGTGTCGCAGCTGATAAAAAAGCACCTATTATAAAAACGATTGTCGATACAAAGAAAATAGATTCCAAGGAAAATATACCATCTTCAAATACTATAATTTCACGTGGAAAAATAGTACAATCAAACTTTGACAAAGATTATAATCTATATGTTTATACTTTTCTTGATGAAGTCACACATCAACCTGTTACATTTTTTTATGATAAAAGTATACATTATAGTAAATTTACACGTTATAAAATAGTTGTCAATGGAAATTATCTCTATAAAATCGAAAAAATCAATACAAAATCACATATAAAATCGTCTTCATCACGAAGTATACAAACATCTAAACGCAGACCAAGACGCTTTAAGAAAAGACGAAGATCTTATATAAAAGCACCAATTGAAGAAAAAATAAACACTTTATAAGTCTATAAACACAATATTAACCGTTTGTTTACTTTCATACTCTATACTTCCAGAGTAAACAAATTCATTCAACACTCCTTTTGAATTAGAGATGTTTTAGGATGCGGGTCTTAAGGCATTTCAATTGTTAGCTAGTATTTGCGGAGATACTGGCTGACAAGATACTTCTTGCATTATAAAACTACTTTCATTAAACTTTTATAAAATATATTTAGAATTAAAATATTTCTTTTTTATTAACCTATATTAGTTATACTATATAACTTTTATTTATTTGGGGAAAGGGATGAAATGAAGAAAATATGGGATATATTAATCTCTATGAAGACTATGATTATATTGACTTTTATATTTGCATCGGCTAGTGCGATTGCAACTTTTATAGAAAATGATCATGGAACAGAAACAGCCTGGGCTGTAGTCTATGGCACACGATGGTTTGAAATAGTTATGATACTTCTAGCAGTTAATCTTGTGGGAAATATTTTTAGATATAGACTTTACCGTAAAGACAAAATACCAGTACTTATCTTTCATACCGGTTTTATCGTTATTTTACTAGGTGCAGGAGCATCACGATATCTTGGGTATGAAGGTAGTATGCATATTCGTGAAGGAGACACGCAAAACCAGATCACTTCTAGTGAATCTTACCTCCAGGTTGTAGGCAAAAAAGGTGATAAAACAGCACATGACGAAAAAAAGCTCTTAATGTCCAAAATTTCTTCTAACGATTTTACAACCGCTTTTGAACTAGATGGAAAACCTGTCACGATCACTTACAAAGCATATGTACCTAACGCTTATGAGAGCGTTGTAGCTGATCCAAAAGGAAAGGCGATGATCAATATGATTGTAGTCCAAGGAAACAGCGGTCCTCAAAAAGTTATATTGAAAGATAAACAACGCTTCTTTGCAGGTGCATTTGATGTTACCCTAAACCTTCCAAAAAATGATACAAAACCCGATCTGCATATCTACACAAAAGCAGGAAAATTCTTTTTCAGAAGTCCTATAAAAGGCTCTTATGTCAAGATGCAGGATCAGTCAAACGGTACTTTTGAAGCAAATAAAGAATATCCTTTTGAACTCAAAAGGTTATATACATTTGGTGCTATCAAGCTTGTTCCAAAAGAGATCTACGCACATGCGGCTCTAAAACTTAAAGAAGGCGATGAAAGTGCAGGAGGAAGAAAGATGAAAACTGCAACACAATCTGCACTTTCAGTAACACTAAACTACAATGGTCAATCAAAAGATGTTAATCTCTTTGGCTATGGTAGAGGCTCTGAAGGTATACCACAAAAAGTACAAGTTGGTGGTGCTGACTTTAAAATGGTATGGGGCAATAAAAAAATAACCCTTCCCTTTGCACTTAAACTGGTTGATTTTCAACTTGAACGTTATCCCGGATCGATGTCACCCTCTTCGTATGCCAGCGAAGTTGTGCTACTCGATCATGAGAACAAAGTAAAGATGCCATTTCGTATATTTATGAATCATGTGCTTGATTACAAACATTATCGTTTTTTCCAAGCCTCTTATGACAAGGATGAAAAAGGTACTGTACTCTCTGTCAACAATGATCCAGGAAAACTACCTACCTACCTTGGGTATCTGATGCTAGCGATAGGACTAATACTAAATATCCTTAACCCTAAAAGCCGTTTTAGAAAACTCGGTAAACTTGTCACCAAAGAAGTCGCAATCAAACTGACTATGATTTTAACTTTGATGAGTATTTTCCATACACAACCTGTTATGGCACAAGATGCATTACAAGTGGCACAGACTTACAACAAAACACACGCAGATAAATTTGGAAATCTCCTTTTACAAACTGTTGATGGCAGGATTCAACCTATAGATACCTTTGCACATGAAATCATGCTTAAGTTACACAAGAGTGATACTATTGATGGCTTGAGTGCCTCACAAGTTTTATTAGGCATGATCACTGCACCAAATACATGGCAAGATATCAAACTAATCAAAATCAAACATACTAAAATCAAAAAGATTCTCGGTCTTAAGCCAGATGAAAACTATGCATCATTTAACGACTTTTTCAATCACGCTAAGATAAACAATAGCTACAAACTTGGCGAATCTATACAAGAAGCTAGTTTAAAACGCCCTATCAAACGCAATGAATTTGATCGATCTGTCATCAAAGCTGATGAAAAACTCAATATCATGTATATGATATTTACAGGCGATTTGATGAAAATAGTTCCAAAAGCACAAGACCCAAATCAAAAATGGTACTCTGTCAAAGACGCTATCTCAAAATTTGACAAAAAAGAAGCAGAGATAACTAGAATGCTTTTTGTAAACTATTTTAATGCCGTAGATGAAGGCGTTAAAAGTGGTGACTGGAGCAAAGCAGATGATGCGTTAAAATTTATCCAAACATTTCAAAATAAACTTGGTGCAAAAGTCATTCCTTCAAAATCAAGATTAGAAGCAGAAAAGTTTTTTACTAGATACTCTATTACCAATAAACTTATCCCTATCTATTTCCTTGTAGGTATTATTTTGCTCGGTATTGTCTTTTATAAAATCATCAAACCATCGGCAAAAGTTAGAACAGTTGCCAAGATTGTTGAATGGACATATTTTATTGCTTTTTTTATCCATACATTTGTACTAGCAGCAAGATGGTATATAGGAGGTCATGCCCCATGGTCTAATGCTTATGAAGCAATGCTATATGTTTCATGGGCTATGGCACTAGCGGGTATCGTATTTGGTAGATTATCGATTATGGTCACTGCACTTACTGCGATTGTTGCAGGTTCAACACTTGCTGCAACATTTTTCAATGAAATGAACCCACAAATCACTAACCTTGTACCTGTTTTAAAATCCTACTGGCTTAACATTCATGTCTCTGTTATCACGGCAAGTTACGGTTTTCTTGCACTTAGTGCAATCTTAGGAATCTTTACACTCATACTGTTTTTGATGAGTGGTAAGAATCTACAGATAGACAAAAGTATCATAGAAGCGACACGAATCAATGAAATGACTGCCATTATCGGTTTAAGTATGTTGGCTATCGGTAACTTTTTGGGTGGTGTCTGGGCAAATGAAAGCTGGGGTCGATACTGGAGCTGGGATCCAAAAGAAACATGGGCATGGATTTCTATATTAGTCTATGTGATTGTGCTACATATGCGTTTTATTCCATCCTTTAAAAAGAATTATTCATACCATTTTGCTTGGCTTAGTACAGTGGCTTATGCTTCAATCGTTATGACATTTTTAGGTGTGAACTATTACCTTTCAGGTATGCACTCCTATGCAGCAGGCGATCCTGTACCCGTTCCAAAATATCTTTATGTCATCATCGTAGCAATTCTTCTACTCATAGCAGCAGCTTTCCCAAAACGTCTTTTAAACAGTTGCAAAGATGTTTCAGGCAAATAAACGCACACAAACAAATCATGAGGTAAAAAAATCAGTTTTTACCTCATATCTTCTACCATTTGCACATTTTAACGAAGAGATCAAAACACTCCAAAAACAGCACACAAAAGCAAATCATATCGTCTGGGCATATAGATATCTCAACGAATTTGATCAAATCGTAGGAAACAGTACAGACGATGGTGAACCAAAAGGTTGTGCAGGAAACCCGACCCTAGCCCAACTGCGTGGCTCTGAACTGATCAATACCGCCTTGATCACAGTACGTTACTTTGGAGGTATCAAACTTGGAACAGGTGGGATGGTTAGAGCTTATAGTTCTTCCGCCCAAGAGGTCATAAAAAAAGCAGTTTTACTAACATATGAAAAAAAGTTTCCCATCTCTTTTGAAACACCCTACTCCCTTGTAAATAGATATGAACACTATTTTAACCATGAGATTATCGCATACCCATCGAGAGAGTTTGGAGCAACAACGGTAACATGGAAGATGCATTTAACGCAAGAGGAGATTGAGAAGTTTAGGGAATTTGAACAGATTCTATAACCGTTATGCAAAACTCTTTCTAATCGTATCAATCGTAATAAAAAGTCTCTCTTTCTCTTTACTACCCCAAATCATCAAGACAATTTTTTTTAAATCCTTATTCTTTAACTAACCTGTTACTTTATCCTACATTT
>JALULO010000021.1 GCA_027056215.1 Campylobacterales bacterium
AAGGTTATGGGCTGGAGAGCTTGCATTTATAGTCTCTTATACTAAAATTTAAAGCTATTCTTCCCTCTTTATTTAACTAAATATAAACTCCTCTAAACTTTCTATTTTGATACTATTTTGGATTTTATTTTCATCATATGTGATTATATGGTGTTTGTACTTGCTCTCACTATCTAAAAATTTAAATGCATCAATCTCTCTTTTCCTTGTTTTGTCATCACTCATATCAAAAGAGACTTGATAAAGATCATCTTTGCATTTAAAATCTATCTCTTTGTTGTCTTTAAGATATCTTAGTTCATCACAAGTTTGATTTAAAATGTTAAAAACCATATTTTCAAGTGCGACTCCAAGATTTTTAGAGTTTGCTGATGCTATTTGTAAAAATCCATTATCTAAAACATATATTTTTTTGCTTGATTTGATTCTCTGTCTTTGTTTGTTGTGAAACTTATCTATGCGTTTTAGTAAAAACACATCTTCAAAATAGTTGATATACTCTTTTATAGTTTTATCGCTTATAGCAAATGTTTTTGATAGTGTTGTGTAGTTTAGTATCCCTGTTGCACTGTTTAGAAGATAAAAAAATAGTCGCTCAACTATCTCACTATTTCTTATACCGTATCTTGGGATTATGTCTTGATAGATGATATTTTTTGCATAAGAGATTAAAATCTCTTTTTTAACCATCTCATCTTCTGCTTCAAAAACTTCATAAAAACCACCCCATTTAAGATACTCATCTTTTGATCTTGCTATGCCTATTTTGTTTTTTACTCTTTGAAATTCATCACTATAATCGATACCTTTATAATCTAAAAATTCTCTAAAACTAAAAGTATCAAGGTGTATGCTTAAACTTCTGCCACTTAAGAGGGTGTTTAGTTCATTTGATAACATAGAGGAGTTTGAACCTGTGATGATGTATTTTATATCACTACTTTCATACTGACTTTTGATATAAACTTGCCAATTATCAAAATACTGTATCTCATCAAATATACAATAAACCTTCCCCTTTGGATTCATCAGCTTCAGATACTCTTCATAAATAGTATGCAGATAAGCTGGATTGTGTCTGTGTTCTAAAAAGAGAGGATGTTCAAGATTGATAAAAAATATATTTTTAGCTTCAACATCACTCTCTAAGAGATAGTTTATAGCCTGTTTGGCTAAAGTACTTTTACCACATCTTCTAATCCCTGTAATTGTGATAATCTGTCTTAAAGGAAGATATGAGATTAGCTTATCTAAAGCCTCTCTTTTTACACTTTTGTATAGTTGCTTATCCCAGTGTTTATTTTGTTCAATGAATATATGTTTCACTATATTACCTTATATATTAGTATAATAAGGAAGTATATTACTGTATTTTTTATTATAAACAGGTTATATATATTAATATTAGTACTGGTTCCATAGTTTCATGACATTCACTTTTTTTGTTGTTTGTGTAGTTTTTCCTTCATTTGTCTCTCCATCTTTTATCCTCATACCGACAAAGCCTTCATCACCAGTTCATTAACAACTTTCGGATTCGCTTTTCCGCCTGTGTTTTTCAGGACTTGTCCGACAAAGAAACCTAGCAGTTTGGTGTTTCCATTTTTGTATTTTGCTACATTGTCTGGATTTTTAGCGATGATCCCATCGATAATCGGTGCTATCACAGCCCGATCGCTGATCTGAACAAGTCCTTTTGCTTCAACTATTTTTGCTGGTTCTTCTCCGCTTTTGGACATCTCTTCAAATACCTGCTTGGCAATTTTTGTAGAGATAATCTCTTCATCCACCATTTTCGCTAGTTGGGCGATCTGTTTTGGTTGAAATTTTAACAAACTTTTCTCTTTTTGTTTTAACTCTCTGGCGACTTCATTTGTAACGATGTTGGCAACAGTTACAGGTTCTTGATATGACAATAAGGCTTCTTCAAAAAAGGAGGAGAGCTTTTCATCACGTGCTAAGGTATTGGCTACTTCACTGTTTAGTTTAAGTGCTTTGGTGTATCTCTCAAAAAGTGCTTGTTCTTCCTCACTCATCGCTGCTACTTCACCCTCTATGTGCACTTTTTGTGGCTGCTCTTTGGCTGTTTTTTTAGGTGCTTTTTTCTTTTTACCCCATGAGTCTTTGAGTGCAACGATTTTGTTAAAAACCGGTGCTTCATCTGTGTAGTCTATAGGGTCAGCATAGAAGTATCCAACTCTTTCAAACTGAAATCTCTCATCTGCTTTTTCCTCTATCACCGCCGGCTCAACAAGCGCGTCTTTGATCACTTGTAGCGAATCGGGATTGATATCTTCTAAATTTTCGGGTGCTTCATTTTTAAAGAGTCTGTCGTACAGTCTTACTTCTACTTTTTTTGCGCTACTTGCCTCAACCCACTGGATTGCACTTTTGACTTTGATTCCGCTGCTATCTGACCCACTTTTGGACTCTGGGTAGTAGATAGCTTTTATTTCTACTACTTCTCCGTCAGCATTTTTGACAACTTCTTTACATTGAATGATGTAAGCATGTTTGAGTCTTACAGGTTGTTCAGGGGTTAGGCGGAAATATCCTTTGTCAGGATTTTCCATGAAGTCCTCCCGATCTATGTAAATCTCTTTTGAAAAAGAGAGTTTTCGACTTCCCTCTTTGGGTACATCATGAGGATAATACGAAGCATCAATCTCTTCAAATCCCTCATAGTTTTCGATAGTGATTTTCAAAGGATTTAAGATACACATCACACGGGGGACTTTTTTATTCAAGTCATCTCTGATAGCAAACTCCAGCTGTGAAACATCCACCACCGAGTTTGCCTTGGCAACACCGATCATCTCACAAAAGTTTAGTATTGACTCAGGTGTGTAGCCTCGTCTTTTATACCCTGCTATAGTAGGCAATCTAGGATCATCCCAGCCACTCACCACACCATTTTCAACCAGCTCTAACAGTTTTCTTTTGCTCATAACGGTATAGTTGATATTGAGCCGCGCAAACTCATACTGGTAAGGTCTTGGCGGTTTGAGTTCTAGTGTATCGATCACCCAGTCGTAAATCTCACGATTGTTTTCAAACTCCAGTGTACACAAAGAGTGTGTCACCCCCTCGATATAGTCAGACAAACAGTGTGCAAAGTCATACATAGGATAGATCGCCCACGCATCCCCCGCTCTGAAATGGTGTACATGCCGGATGCGGTACAAAAGCGGATCACGCATCTTCATATTTGGTGAACTCATATCTATCTTTGCTCTTAGAACATGTTCTCCATCTTGAAATTCACCGTTTTTCATCCTCTCCAAAAGATCTAAGTTTTCCTCCACACTTCTGTCGGCATACTTGCTTCTTCTTCCTGGTTGGGTTACCGTCCCACGATACTCTCGTATCTCATCTTCACTCAAACTATCCACATAAGCCTTTTGCATTTTGATGAGTTTGATAGCATAATCATAAAGTTTTGAAAAATAATCAGAAGTAAAACGAACATCGCCATCCCATGAAAATCCAAGCCACTCTACCGCATCTTTAAGAGCTTCGACATAGTGTGTATCTTCTGTTGTAGGGTTGGTATCATCCATCCTGAGATGACATCGCCCGCCGTACGCTTTGGCGATACCGAAATTGATACTAATAGACTTTGCATGACCGATATGGGGAAAACCGTTTGGCTCAGGGGGAAACCTAGTGATTATCTCTTGATATTTCCCTGAGTTTAAATCCTCTTCTACAATCCTTCGTAAAAAATCTTTGCTTTTATTCATCATTAAACCTTTTGATTTGGAGACTTTTATAAATAAGAAATATTTTAACCAATTAGTGCTTAGGCTAGTAAAAGCAAATAAAAAAGTGTAATACTGTAAAGAAAAAATCTGTATTATTTAATATCGATCCAGCACTTGAAAAGATAACTGGAGTAGATGCAAAAACTGGTAAAGCACTTGATAAAATAGGAGAGTCAGACACTTTTAATGTAATTAAAGCACAAGCATTAGACCTCATGGCAAAAGTATCCTCCTTTGACTTAGGTAATAGTGGCACCAATGCATTTGAAGCAGTATCTGCTTCTACTACGGGAACTGCAGCTGTATTTGATGCAGTTGATGTAGGGGGATTAGAACCAGGAACTACAAATATTACTGTTTCTAAACTGGCACAAAGAGATGTTTATCAAGGCATTGAATTTGATAAAACAATTAAAGATGAACAAATGTCTCCAGATAGACCTCAAGGGGATAATGAATCAGATAATGATTATAGAGATTATATTGCAAATTCGACTTTAGATGTTGCAATAGGAGACAAAAGCTACTCTTTTCATATTGTGCAAGATCCTACTGCAGATACAATAGCAGGGCTTGGAGCAAAAACAATTGATGAGTTAGCAGCTGAAATTAATGCAAAAGATGAGCTTATTGCTTCAGTTGAGCAAGTTGGTACTGATAAATATAAACTTGTCATTAAAAGTGCTGATTCAGGAGTAGATAATAAGCTATCTATCAGTCAAAAAAATATCCATTTTGGATTTGCAACACAAGCATCCAAAGCAGCACCAAATAATGATAC
>JALULO010000022.1 GCA_027056215.1 Campylobacterales bacterium
TTTTATTATAACACAAAGTTTGTGTTATTTCAAGAGTGAATTACTAATCAAACTTTATTTTAAACTCTTTTTTTATTTTGGTAGTGTTTTGGAGTGGTTTTAGTTTTTTAAGTTTCATTTAGTTGTAGATGTGCGGTTTGTTCAAATTCCATTAGTTTAAAAGGTTCATTTTCAACACCTGTATTTTTAAAGCTTGTACTTTGTTCGATTTTATAAAGTCTTTAATGGTTTTGTATAGATAGTTTTTTAATGCTCTTCCTAACTTAGCGTGATAGTTTTCTGATACTTCACTCTCGTAATTTTTTAACCATTTTTGAGAAATATTATAAAAGGTGTTTTCTTTTTTAGTGTTTGATTGTTTGATTTCTTCTTTTACTTCTCTCTTTTTTTCATTAGGGTCTATTCCATTGGCTATAAGTTCTTTTAACTCTTCTCGTTTTATTCTAACTTGTGATAGTGATATACTCGGATAAGTACCGATTGCATACTCTTTTTCTTTAGCGTTAAATCTATATTTTAACCTCCAAAGTTTTGAACCACTTGGAAGTATAAGAAGAAATAAACCCCTACCATCTGAAAGTTTGTATTTTTTATCTTTTGCTTTCACACCCTTTATTTGTGTCGCTGTAAGTGCTGTGGTAGTTCTAGCCATATCTTTACCTTTTCATAGGGGGTATTTAAAATAGGTTTTATGGGTATAAAATCAATTACCCCTTATAAAACCCCCTAAATATCTTAGATTTTGTGATATTTAATTGTACGGTATTAGACTATAAAGAGTACTTAAAGTTAGTTTTTATGGTGTTCAATTGGAGTTTGTAAGATTATATTGATTTGTGGATTGGTGGAGCATAGCGGGATCGAACCGCTGACCTCTTCGCTGCCAGCGAAGCGCTCTCCCAGCTGAGCTAATGCCCCACGAACTGAAGAAAAATGATTATATCAAATTATCTTTAATTACTCTATATCGCATCCCTTGGAGGAGCATTTTTGTCTAAGAATATAACGGCGATATAATCCTTCTAGCACTAGATACAAACAGTAAACCCATAAAATATCCATGACGGGGTTTCGTTCATAACCCAGTTCAAGATATAAGATAGGTAAGCCGATGAGTATCGGCCATTTTAAATAGTGAAAGAAAAGTATCCACGCACCATATAAATCTAGCAAAGTACGTTTCAAAACTTTTTCCGATTTTGAAACTCTTTTTCCTGTAATTCTTTTCGTTTTTCTTCCATTTCTCTTCTCTTTTGAACAGATTTTTTACTAAAATGCGATCCTGCATAAACTGATATAATCAAGACAAGTGCCATCAAAGTTCCTGATATAGCTACGATCATTGTTGTGCTCATAATGTATTCTCCTTATTTTATAATAAAATATTTTTGTACTTCTTGTTTACTTTCTAAAGCTTTTGCAGTGATGATTTCTTCACCTATACTGACACTAGCTTCTTGCTCTTTTGGTGTTTTTGTATAGGTAAGAATCAAACTTGCTGCTAAAGCTTTATCCGATATAGTAGCATTTTTTGAGATAAGACTCAAAGGACCTGCTATGTCATTTGCTCTGGCAAATAGATACTTTTGGTTTTTGATTTTTTGCATCTGTTCATTGTCTTCTTTATTGCGACCGATAACCAGTTTTGCACCCTCAGGGAGTCGTAAGTGTCGTCCTACTTTCAAAACATCAATATCTGCTACTACAAACTTTTCATGTGCCATAACATCTCGTATCTTTTGTTCAAAAGAGTTTTCAGTCAGTAAACAACCACCACCTGGACTTTCAAACTCTTCAAAGCCATACTCTTCTGCCAGACGTAACTGCACTTCTCTACTTCTCCCTTCGATCCCCAGTAACTTTTCTCGATCTACCCAACCCTCTTTTTCTGGTATGGTAGGTGTCATCAACTTTGCACTCATAGGTCTTAAGATGATACCACCCTCTTCGTCTCCTGCAAGTTTCGTAACATTTTTAATAGCTTCTGATCTTTGGCTCATAGGTCTTTGTCCGAGCACTTCACCGGTGATAATAAAGTCAGCACCATACTTTGGCATCAATCCTTTTGCCACACGAAACATATTTGCATGACAATCTATACATGGATTAAAATTTTTTCCATAACCATACTTTGGATCAAATAAAATCTCTTCAACAAATTGTTCACGAATATTGACAATCTCAAAATCTGCACCAACCATCCCTGCTCTTTTTTGTAACAATTCTGACTTATCCTTACTACTACCAAACCCCATATCAATATGCATAGCGGTAACGTCGATTCCCTGATTTGTAAGTAACTTAACAGATATCATGCTGTCAAGTCCTCCGCTAAATAGTGCTAAAGCTCTCATAAGCTACTAATTCTCCCCGTTGTAATTTTTGTAATTTTTCTTTGATTTTTCGTAATAAAAAACTTTTTTTCTCAAAAGTGATGGCTCTATTTTGTTTAACCTGAAAAAGACTTGCTTGATAGTGTTTTATCAAAAACTGTCTTAACTGCTTTTTTAAAGACTCTTCATCTAACTCCTTGATATCATCACGTATAGCGATACCAAGTAAATCCGGATGTTCAAACTGTTCTGCCATCACCAGTGAAAACTCACGTGCGTGAACGCGAAATATCTCAGCACCTACTATATCAAAAATCTGATCTAAAACGGAAGGGTTAGAAAGAATTGTCTTTATCATGCTCAGTTCAGAGATATCTTCATGCCTTGGTCTCTGGTAGTTTTGGCTCTCTTTTTCGATAAATCGCTCATGTTGTACACTGACCAGACGTTCATTGACACCTAGTAAAGCACTGACATAGCCTTTGTATTCATCTTGCAAAAGGGGACTTAGTGTTTTAAGATACTCAGTCGAATCTTTGAGTGCCTGCTCTTTTTGTAGGGGATCGTTGATGTTATAACGTAAACGAATCTCTTCTAAGCAAAACTCTATAAGTGCCTTTGGTTCACGAAAAAGTGTATTTAATGCTTCTATCTTTTGGGCTTTAACCATGTCTGCTGGATCCATACCCTCACCAAATATCACTACACCTCCACCAATACCTTTTGTACTTAAAAGTGCTGCGGCTTTAAAGGCAGCAGCACGTCCCGCTTTATCTCCATCATATGCAAGAATAACTTTAGGATTGCCACGGGCAAGGATTGGCACATGATATGCAGTTAATGCCGTTCCAAGTGTTGCGATCGTATTGGTAAATCCTGCTTGATGAAGCATTATAACATCCAAATACCCCTCCGTTACGATCACTTCACCCTTTTGCATGATGGAAGTTTTGGCTTTATGATAGCCATATAACAAGTGCGATTTGTCAAAGATCTTACTTTGAGGTGAGTTGATATATTTTGCCGGATGATCGGTAATCGTTCGTCCACCAAAACCTACAACCTTTCCTGTTGGCGTAAAGATAGGGAAAGTGATACGTTGAGAAAATCTAGCATAAGGTTTTCCACTCTCTCCTACTGCAACAAGTCCATAATCCTTCGCATCGCTAAAAGAGACTTTTTTTGCACGCATAAACTCTAGTGTTTTAAAGGATTCAGGAGCATATCCAATCTCAAACTTTTCAATCGACGACTCATAAATCCCCCGATCTTTAAGATACTCTTTTGCACTCTTATAGGCATCAAGATTTTTGCGAAAGTAGAGATTAAGGTCTTCTAGAATTTTTTGTTCTTTGGTGTTGTCTTGTTTGGATTCGGTATATTTGAGATGTACATTGTACTGAGATGCCAGTTTTTCGATAGCTTCAGGATATGAAAGTTTTTCATACTCCATAACAAACTTGATACTATCTCCACCAACACCACAGCCAAAACATTTATAGATTTGTTTGCTTGGGCTAACAACAAATGAAGGTGTATTTTCACCATGGAAAGGGCAATTTGCCTTGAAGTTTGCCCCACTCTTTTTTAGCTCGATATAACTCCCGACTACATCAACAACATCCAGACGATTTTTAAGGTTTTCTATCGATTCTTGCTCTATCATGAAGTGATTATACCACGATAGTGACTAAATACTACTTTTTTCTAAGTTGTAACATGAAGTAATCAAAACCACCTTTACCATAACTTTTGGTTTCACCCACTACAACATAGTTTCCATCACTTGTGCGTGTGATACCATATGCTTTATCAACATCTTCGCCACCATAAACAGGACCCCATAATGAATGACCCTCTTTATCTAACTGCATCACATAAAAATCAAATTTTCCATGCCCAAAAGAGTTGGTTGTCCCTACTATCATAAATCCATTGTCGGTTTTTGTGATAGCATTTGCCCACTCTTTTTCTTTATAGCCAAAAAGTCTTTGCCAGATAAGCTTACCATTTTGTGCGATTTTAAGTACCATAATATCGCTATGTTTGGAACCAAAAGATTTTGTTTTACCTGTTACTACACAAGCACCATCTGCAGTTGCAACAACACCATACGCTATGTCTTCATTGTCTTCACCAAAAAGTTTTGTCCATTTTTGTTTAGCATGATTATCAAACTTAACGATATAAAAATCTTTGCTACC
>JALULO010000023.1:0-4301 GCA_027056215.1 Campylobacterales bacterium
GATATGTCATTTGATCTTGGTGCACAGTATGGTTCTATTATGCCAAAAGGTCCACTAGATGGTGTTGGTGATACTAACGGTTTTGGTGTAAAAATCGGTACAAAAATCGGTATGTTTGATGTAATGGCTGCATACTCAAGTGTAGATGATGACAATGGTAAAGCTGCAGTCGCTCTAGCGAATACAGCAACTATGAGTGGTACTGCCGGTGGTAAAAAGACAAAACTTTATACAGCAGGTATATATACAGATGGTACAGGTGTAGCTGTTCCTGGTTCAGATGCATATAAAGTAAAAGCTGCTGCAAAAGTTGGCGGTATCGGTAAATTTATTGCACAATATGTAGTGTGTGATAATGATAACAATAAAGCTATGCAAAATGTAAGTGAATTAGATCTTATTTATGCTACAAAAATTCAAGGTATCGGTGCAAAACTTATCTATATGAATAGAAGTATTGATGAAGGTAAAATTGCAAATAAAGGTCTTCAAGATGATACAAATCATGTAAGAGTTATTCTTTCTAAAAAATTCTAATTTATAAAGAAATCTTCTTAATATTGCAGACAAAGGGTTTATCCCTTTTGTCTGGCTCTCCTAAAAAATTATAAAAAGTTCTGTTACTATCAGTACTGAAAAAAGTATATTAAAAAACATCTTTTCACGTTTTAAAAATGCTATTCTAAATCTGCGTATAGCATCTGCTCGTCCACTTCTTGAGATTTGACCTTTGTGAAAGTGCGTGGTGTGTAGTTCCATATTTTCTATCTGTTTTTCGCTTAATGGTGTTTTACCTTGTGAAACGAGGAAGAGTGAATATTGTTTATTTAAAAATGTGACTACTTTTTTGTCTAGTGATTTGTGTGTCTCCATCTGCTCTAACGAGTCAGCAACTAAGGCTCTTGCTTTTAGTATATTGACACCAAGTATGACATGTAGTATCAAAGCAAAAAGGGTCAACTCTGCATGAAAAGGGAGGATAAGAAAATAGCCAAAGATGGTGGCAAAAAAGACAAAAGTAAACGTTATAAAATCAACTCTATTGATAGCTTTATAGGGTGTTAAATCAATATCAGCAGCGATATCTAACCAAATCTGATAATCTCTTACTTGTTTTTTGATGGCACTAAACATATACGAACCTCATGTTGAAATATGCTTTACTATCGACCAAAAGAGTATTTCGCTGTAATTCTATGGAATTTTTTTGTAAAAAAATAGTATCATTTATCCTATAAAAGGAACAAGATGACAGCCCAAGAGTATCGACAAAAAGTAGCAGAACTTAAAAAATATGCCTATGCCTATTATGTAAAAGACAATCCTTTAGTCACAGATGAAGCGTATGACAAACTCTACCATGAAGTTTTGGATTTTGAAGTAAAACATCCAGAACAAAAAGAGATCGATTCACCAACTTCCAGAGTTGGTGGCGCTATATTGGAAGGTTTTACAAAAGCAAAACACTTTAAACGTATGTGGAGTATGGAAGATATCTTCGATGACTCTGAGTTGGCTGAGTGGTTAGAGCGAGTAGAGCGAAATGTTCCCTCTAAACCTACCTACTACTGCGAACCAAAGTTTGATGGTGCAAGTTTAAATCTGATTTATGAAGAGGGCATTTTAAAACAAGCGATCACCAGAGGGGATGGCGTGATTGGTGAAGATGTGACACACAATGCAAAAACGATCAGATCGATTCCTATCAAGATAGATTATGACAAACGTATAGAGATACGTGGTGAAGTGGTGATACGAAAAGATGATTTTGAACAGATCAATAAAGAACGCCTACAAGAGGGTGAAGCCCTTTTCGCAAATCCACGAAATGCAGCAGCAGGGAGTTTAAGACAACTTGATCCTAAAGTCACTGCAAAAAGAAGACTCTTTTTTTATCCATGGGGATTGGGAGAAAACCAACTTACCGATACACTGCTCAGTGAGAAGATGGCTTTTGTTTATGCTTTAGGGTTTTTACAGCCTCCTTTTCATGACAAATGCCAAGATATCTCATGTATAGATAAAGTTTACCAAAAAACAGTACAGATGCGAGATGATTTTCCTGTGATGATGGATGGGATGGTTGTAAAAGTAGATGAGATAGCACTACAAGAAGCTTTAGGCTATACCGTAAAATACCCAAAATGGATGTGTGCCTATAAGTTCCCTGCGATTGAAAAGAGTACAAAGATATCTGATATCATTTATCAAGTAGGACGTACCGGCGTTGTGACACCTGTTGCTGTTGTTGAAGCAGTAGAGATCGAAGGTGTTACAGTTGAGCGTGCAACTTTGCACAACTTTGACGAGATAGAGCGAAAAGATATACGCATAGGCGATACGGTCATCATCATCCGAAGTGGTGATGTGATACCAAAGATCATCAAAGTATTGGAAAACTATCGTGATGGCAGTGAAAAAAAGATTGAAAGACCAACACATTGCCCCGTGTGTGCTAAAGAGTTGTTAGATGAAGGAGCACTTTTAAAGTGCCAAAATCTCGAATGTCCAGCACGTGTTGTCAATGCGATTATCTACTTTGCCTCTAAACAGTGTTTAAATATCGATGGACTTGGCAAAAAGATAGTGGAACAACTTTACACACAAGGGCTTATCAAAAGTGTGCTTGATCTGTTCTCGCTCAAAGAAGAAGCCTTGTTAGCATTAGAAGGTTTTAAAGAGAAGAAAGTAAACAACCTTTTAAAATCGATCGAAAATGTTAAACATGCTCCTTGTTGGCGTTTTGTTAATAGCCTTGGCATAGAGCATATCGGTGAAGTGGCAAGTAAAAAACTGTGTGAAAGTTATGGACTCGATTTTATGCATAAGGACAGAGAAAGTTTGGAGGCGTTAGATGGTTTTGGTATCGAGATGGCAGAATCCTTACAAGAGTTTATACGTGTAAATGAAACATTAATCGAAAAACTTATAATGATTATAGAGCCTGAGATACCAGAAAAAAAAGAGATCAAAGAGTCTGCATTTACCGGCAAAACAGTTGTGTTAACCGGTAGTATGAGCCGCCCACGTGGAGATATAAAGGCATTATTAGAGTCTATGGGTGCAAAAGTGACAAATAGTGTTTCCAAAAAAACAGACTTTGTGATTTATGGCGAAGATGCAGGAAGCAAATACGAAAAAGCAATCTCACTTGGGGTAAAAGTTTTGACAGAAGATGAGATGAATACTATGATCGGAGTATCATGAAATCTTTTTGGTTCTTGTTTTTTCAATATGCTTTTATATTAACCTACCTTGTTGTAGGGTTTATCGTGGCATTTGAAGCGGTGCTTTGCATGAGTGGATCGCGATTTGCAATCAAATGGGTACGAAGACTTTATAACTTGAAAAGTTTTATGATATCTGTCTATATCTTTTATCCTATGCTGTGGATCGTGTATCTTTTTTTAGAGTTGATTCCTTATTATGTCGGGGGTTCAAAAGAGCTTACAAAGTTTGATATACCTGGGATGCTGTATTGTATCTTTCCAGATGAATGTGACAAGTGTGATTCTTGATGTGCCATATTGACACATTGTATACTATCTGCTATACTAAGGATTAAAAAAGGATAGCCGATGATCGCCACACAGCCTCGTATAACTGCCAGAGTAGATGAAGATACAAAAGAGCTTCTTTTGAAGGCTGCAAAACTTATCGGTCAGCCTAGTATAAATGCTTTTGTTTTGAATTCTGCCGTTGAGCGAGCAAAAGAGATAATAGAAAGAGAACAGGTTTTAAATTTAAGTGAGAGGGATTTTAAATTGTTTTTAGATTCACTTGATAGTAGTTCTAAAAATGAGAGATTGCAAAAAGCACATCAAAAATACCAAGCTAAAAAATGAAAACCGTCCATCTTGATAGCAAAAGGCATAATAGAAAAAGATTTGATTGTAAAGTAGATGTATTAAATAGCTACCTTCAAAATCTAGCCAATCAACACTCTAAAAAAGATAGCGCAAGAACTTATATCTTGGAAGATGAAGAAGATAATAGTTTGATAGTTGGCTTTTACACACTTAGTTTAACAACTCTTAATGTCTCTAGTTTACCTAAAGCTTTGCAAAAAAGTTTTCCCTATACAAAATCAGTTGGGCTTATAGCTAGGCTTGCAGTTGATGAGAGGTATAAAACAAAAGGCAATGGAGAGTGGCTTTTGGTAGATGCCTTATTGAAACTTTTAGATGCAAGTGAGATAGTCGGATTTCCTATAATAGTCGTAGATGCAAAAGATGGAGCAAAATCGTTTTATAAAAAGTTTGGATTTGTAGAGTTTTTTGATGAGTATAATACCCCAAGAA
>JALULO010000023.1:4311-4527 GCA_027056215.1 Campylobacterales bacterium
CTCATGGTTAAAATAGTGTTCATATCTATTTACAAGGGAGTAGGGTGTTTCAAAAGAGATGGAAAACTTTTTCTCATATGTTAGTAAATCTGCTTTTTTTATGACCTCTTGGGCGGAAGAACTATAAGCTCTAACCATCCCACCTGTTCCAAGTTTGATACCTCCAAAGTAACGTACTGTGATCAAGGCGGTATTGATCAGTTCAGAGCCACGCAG
>JALULO010000024.1 GCA_027056215.1 Campylobacterales bacterium
CATATATAAATAAGAGACATTATATTAAGAAAAAGTGTTAGCAAAACTATTATAGCATAAGCTGATTCAAAACTTAATCCTCAAAAAAATAAATATATACTCTACAAGATGATTGCACTTGCCATTGTGGCATTACTCTTTGCCATACTTTTTTTCAAAACAAAGAAATTTTATTATATTATCCTATCTGCTATTACTATCATTTTTCTCTTTTATACACAAGTTCCTATCACCAAAGTAAATGTTCCTGCAAACGTTGCATTGCGTATTTTACCGATGCAAAACTCAACGATATTTTTCAGAACAGATAAACCTCTGGAAGTAGATATATTACTCAAAAAAGAGCATTATACAAAAGTATTACTTCCAAATAAAAAAATCGGTTGGATTAAAAATGAAGATCTTCGGTAAACTAAAAGCGACTTGGATACTCGTTGAGTTTTTACTCACTGTCCCTGTTGTCATCTTTTTGATGAGATTTTGGAATAAAAACCAATGGTATTTTCGTAAAAAATGGTCTAAAATGCAAGCATATCTTACAGGTTATGATTTGGAAGTTGTTGGTACTCCAGCAGCAGATGCACAGCTTGTACTACTAAATCACCAAAGTTTGTTGGATATCATCGTAATGGATGCTTCATATCCCAAAGATTTATGTTGGGTTGCGAAAAAACAGATTGCAGATCTTCCTTTTTTTGGTCAAATTCTTACACTTCCTAAGATGATTATCATCGATAGAGAGAGTAAACAATCTTTGCGAAAACTTTTTGCAGAAGCGAAAGAGAGGCTTGAAGAAGATAGGGTTATCGCTATGTTTCCAGAAGGAACAAGAGGCGATGGGCAAAAACTGCTCTCTTTTAAAGCCGGAGCAAAACTTTTAGCTTCCAAATTGAACCTCAAAGTTCAGCCTGCTGTTGTCATCAATACACGCCAAATCCTTGATTCCCTTGATTTTACGGCAAAAGCTGGAAAAGTAAAAATCATTTATCTTGATCCAATAAACCCAAAAGAAAATAAAAACTGGTTTGAGAAACTTCATGAAGATATGCAAGAAGTGATTGACAAAGAAACTAAAAATAGTTGAGTCACTTTAGTTAACCTTTAATATTTTCTTAAAGTTTATCTGCTATAATTCCTTCTGAAAAAAATTGACTATATTTTACAGGAGGACGCAATGTCTAAATATGAATTTCAAACAGAAGTTTCACAATTATTGGATCTTATGATTCACTCTTTGTACTCAAACAAAGAGATCTTTTTAAGAGAACTTGTATCCAATGCATCTGATGCTTTGGACAAACTAAATTATTTAACCCTAACTGATGATAAATTTAAAGATTTATCCTATGAGCCTAGAATTGATATCAAAATTGATAAAGAAAATAAAAAACTTATTATCAGTGATACTGGTATCGGAATGAGCAAAGATGATTTACAAAAAAATCTAGGAACTATTGCAAAAAGTGGTACAAAATCCTTTATCGAAAAGTTAAGTGGTGATGCCAAAAAAGATTCCTCTCTTATTGGGCAGTTTGGTGTTGGTTTTTATGCTGCATTTATGGTCGCAGACAAAATAGAAGTTTTAACCCAAAAAGCCGGTGCAAAAACTGCACATACATGGATAAGTAAAGGTGGCAATGATTATGAAATCAAAGATGCTACAAAAGAGTCCCATGGAACAGAGATAACGCTACACCTTAGAGAAGAAGCTACAGAGTTTCTTGAAGAGTATCGGATCAAAAATATCATAGAAAAATATTCTAACCATATACCTTTTCCTATCTTTTTAGAAAAAGAAGAAGAAAAAGAGGGTAAAAAAGAGCAAGTAATCGAACAGATAAATAAAGCGTCAGCACTTTGGAGACTTTCAAAAAGCCAAATCAGTGATGAAGAGTATAAAGATTTTTATAAAACGATATCTCATGACAGTGAAGATCCACTTTTATATATCCATACCAAAGCAGAGGGTACACTCGAATACACAACACTTTTTTATATACCAAAAACTGCACCGTTTGATCTTTTCAGAGTGGATTACCAATCTGGTATCAAACTCTATGTTAAGCGTGTTTTCATCTCTGATGATGATAAAGAACTCTTACCTACGTATCTGCGTTTTGTAAAAGGAATCGTGGATGTTGAAGATCTTCCACTTAATGTAAGTCGAGAGATTTTACAACAAAATGTGATTCTTTCAAAAGTTAAAAAAGCTTCTGTTAAAAAGATTTTAACGGAACTTAAGAAATTAAAAGAGAAAGATTTTGATACATATCTAACTTTTTATAACGTCTTTGGAAAAGTCCTTAAAGAAGGTGTTATGAGCGAATTTGAACACAAAGACCTGTTACTTGATCTTTTATTGTTTAAATCAAGCAAAAGAGATACTCTTGTAGACTTCAAAACGTATGTAGATGAGATGCCCGAAAACCAAAAAGAGATATTTTACATCACAGGTGAAGACGCAAATATGTTAAAAAATTCACCACTGCTAGAGAGTTTCAATGACAAAGGCATCGAAGTATTGCTCATGGATGATGAAGTAGATACAATCATCGTACCAAATATCCAGCAATATAAAGAGAGTACACTTAAAGCAGTCAATGCAGCAGACGTAGAAGATAACGATGAAGAAAAGCTCAAAGCTGATGAAGAAAAACTTGCTGAAGTTCTTGTTAAAATGAAAGAGAGTTTAAAGGATGAAGTCAAAGATGTCAAAGTGACACAAAGGCTTAAAACTTCACCTGCCGTTTTGGTTTATGACAAAGATGATCCAGATTTTGCGATGCAACAAATGTTAAAGCAGATGGGACAAATGGAGTTACCACCAGTGAAACCAATACTTGAAATCAATCCAGATCATCAAATATTTAATACCATATTAGAAAAGAAATCATTTCAAAAGATTGATGATGTAGCCCATACACTACTTGATCTTGCAAAACTAAGTGAAGGCATGAAAATAGAAGATCCAAATGCCTTTAGTAAACGTATCTATGATATGATAGGAAAAACACTTTAGGACATTTATATGAAAAAGATATTGCTTTTGATTTTGATACTTTGTATTTCAGCTTATGCCGAGCTTTATAAAGTACCTGATTTTGAAAGTGATATCTTTTCTAAAGATGGAAATAAACTCAAAAAGATAGAGATGTCTCTTATTTTTGAGGGACAAGATTTAAAACAAAATGATTATAAGCTTTTGGATGCCCTCAATATTGTTGTTAGCAGTTTCTATCTTGAAGATCTTTTTACTTCTCAAGGAAAAGAACGATTTAAAACCCTTTTAAAACAATATGTTGCCAAAAAATATATGTTAGATATAGATTTTATCTATATCATAAAATTTAATATCAAACAAAGTGTTGATATCGATACTATCGTCAGAGATTTGGAAACAAAGATAAGAGAGAAAAACTATTTAAAAAGTACAAAACCGCAAAAAAATGATTATAAAGAAGCCTTAAAGCTTGAAACATCTTCTGGAAACAAGAACTTTCCTAAAACACCTTAACTTTATCTTTTTTAGTTATAATTCCCCTACAATTACGAAAATATAGGAAACGAATGATGAAAATGTCAGGATCACAGATGGTGATCGAAGCGCTTCATAAAGAGAATGTGAAAGTTGCTTTTGGTTATCCAGGTGGGGCGATCATGAATGTTTATGATGAAATATACAAAGATGAGCGTTTCAAACATATATTAACACGCCATGAACAAGCAGCTGTGCACGCTGCTGATGGGTATGCCAGAGCAAGTGGAGAAGTAGGTGTGGCAATTGTAACCAGTGGACCTGGTTTTACAAATGCTGTTACAGGGATTGCTACTGCTTTTACAGACTCGATACCAATGGTGGTTATCAGTGGACAAGTACCCATCACCATGATAGGTACAGATGCATTTCAAGAGATTGATGCTGTTGGAATCAGTCGTCCGTGTACAAAACACAACTACCTTGTAAAAGATATTAAAGATTTACCTTCAATCATCAAAGAAGCGTTTTATCTAGCGCGAACAGGAAGACCCGGTCCCATACATATCGATATACCAAAAGATATCACCGCGCAAATAGGTGTATTTGACTATCCAAAAGAGATTAGACTTAAAACCTATAAGCCAAACTATAAAGGCAATCGTAGGCAAATTCATAAAGCAATAGAAGCTATTGCACAAAGCAAAAAACCTATTTTATATCTCGGCGGTGGTTTGATCAGTGCCGGTGCTACGGATTTAGTTCGTCAATTTGCCAAGATGACTGGAATTCCTGCTGTTGAAACATTGATGGCAAGAGGTGCATTAGGTGATACAAACCCACTGCTTCTTGGCATGGTGGGAATGCATGGAAACTATGCTTCCAATATGGCGATGAGTGAAGCTGATCTGATGATTGCTTTGGGACCGAGATTTGATGATCGTGTTACGGGTCGATTGGATGAGTTTGGCAAACACGCTAAGATTATTCATGTAGATATTGACCCTAGTAGTATTGGTAAAATAGTACAAGTAGATTATCCTATTG
>JALULO010000025.1 GCA_027056215.1 Campylobacterales bacterium
AATGCATCAAGTACTTTTTGTGATACATCCACTTGTATCAAAACATCATTGTTGATCGCTTCTTTGATATCATTTAAAAAAGAAGGTAAAACATAGTTACCGATGGTAAAAGAAGCTCCGATGATAAAAGTAAGCTCTTTATTCATAACATGAATGATCTCTTTTTCCACACCACTAACACATTTATCAAGACGTAATGCTATTTTATACAACTCTTCACCTGTTTTGGTTAGGGTTATACCATTTTTCTTTCTCTCTACAATACGAGAGTCAAGATACTCTTCTAACCACTTGATCTGTTGTGTTACAGCCGGCTGGGATATTCCCAGTTTTTTCGAGGCTTTGGAAAAACTACGTTCTTTCACTACGGTCAAAAACGTTCCCAGTTTTGCAAAATCTTTTAGCATAATACGTCCTTATGTTTAAATATAATTGATAATTTTTCGTTATGATAACAAAAAATAATATAAATGTAAATAATATAAAGCTTTATTATCAATTTTTTATAGAAATTTAACTATAATATAAAGAAAAGTAGAGTTGACGATGGAAAAGATATTTGCATATTTAAATGAATCACAAACCGAGGCAGTCAAACAAATCGATGGTCCCATCCTCATTTTAGCAGGAGCAGGTAGCGGTAAAACAAAAACGATTACCTCGCGTGTTGCCTATCTCATTGCCAATGGCATACCCGCTTCTTCTATTCTCACACTGACATTTACCAATAAAGCGGCATCTGAGATGAGACAACGTGCACTCTCTTTACTAGATGAACAACTCACATACCCTCCACTACTGTGTACCTTTCATAAGTTTGGATTGCTTTTTTTAAAGTTTTATATGTCAAAACTCGATCGTTCTAACAACTTTGTGATTATCGATACAGATGATAAAAAACGCATTATCAAAAGTTTTGATATAGATCTGCCTGTACCTTTGATTGCCAGTGAAATCTCACGTTTTAAAAATAATCTTATCAATCCAGATGATGCTATCAGTGCGGCACAGATGCAAAACTATAAAAAAATAGCCAATATATATAAAAAATATCAAGACTATTTGATACAAAATAATCTTGTAGATTTTGATGATTTACTTGCTTTGCCTTATGAGATTTTGCAAAAAGATGAAGAACTTTGTAAAGAGATCAGTAATAAATACCAATATATCCTCGTTGACGAATATCAAGATACCAATGATTTACAATTTAAACTGCTCGAAAAACTAGCATCTCAACATAACAATCTCTGTGTAGTAGGTGACGATGATCAAAGTATTTACGGCTGGAGAGGTGCAAATATCAAAAATATTCTTGAGTTTGATCAAGTATTTGAGAATACAAAAGTCATCAAACTTACTAAAAACTACCGCTCTACCAACGCCATACTCAAAGCGGCAAATGATTTGATAGAACACAATAGAAATCGGTTAGGTAAAGAACTCCAAGGTACAAAAGAAGAAGGCAAAGGGGTAGAAGTTATTCATCATGATGATGAAAATAATGAAGCACGATATATCGCTGAATCTATCAAAAAGATGATCGATTCAGGTGTCGATCCCAAAGACATAGCCGTACTCTACCGTATCAATGCCCTTTCACGTTCTATCGAAGAGGGGCTCAATAAAGCAGCTATACCTTACAAGATGGTGGGCGGTCTAAAGTTTTACGAGCGTGCAGAGATCAAAGATGTTATCGCATATCTTAGGGTGATTGCAAATACGCATGATGATTTTTCACTTAAACGTATCATAAACAAACCAAAACGTGGACTTGGTAAAGCCACAATCGATAAAATCCTTTATCTAGGGCATCAACATAACTGTTCGATGTATGATGTATTTAACAATCATGCACAACCACTACAAGAACAAATCAGTAAAAAAGCCTTTGGTACTATCACACAATTTTTTGCAGATATCCTCGCAATCAAAGAATCTTTGGAAGAAAGTACCTATGATCTTATCGATAATCTGGAAGAGACCTTTGCTATCAAAAACAGTTATGCCCTCCTTCCAGATGGCATGGACAGGGTACTTAATATCGACGAATTTTATGGTCTTTATCGGGATTTTATCATCCAAAATCCCAATACAACCTTAGAAGCCTTTTTAAATGACATCACCCTACAAAGCGATCAAGATCAAATCGATGATCGTAGTATCTCTATCATGAGTATTCACGCTTCTAAAGGTTTGGAATTTGATTATCTCTATGTTATCGGTTTGGAAGAGGGATTTTTTCCATTAATCGGTGATGGCTGTGATATCGAAGAAGAACGTCGGTTAGGTTATGTTGCGATCACAAGAGCTAAAAAAGAGTTAACCCTCAGCTCTACATCAAGCAGATACTATAAAGGAAAACGTGCACAACTCGGGAAAAGTCGTTTTCTTGCAGAGTGTGGTCTGAGTAAAGGATCGTTGAAACTTGATCGCAGTACTTCTTTTAAAAAGGGGACTTTGGTAAAACATAAAATCTTTGGTGTAGGACGTGTGTTGGAAGTGAGCAAAGTAAAACGTGAATACAAACTCAAAATAAATTTTGGTGGCACAGCACGTGATATCCTCGCATCTTTTGTCGAAAAGATTTGATGCAAAAGCAATACAAAGAGAGACTTTTTGTAGCATTCAAACCTCAAGATATTAGTTCAAACCGATATCTAGGACAAATCAAGCGAAAATATGGTGTCAAAAAAGCAGGTTTTTCAGGCACACTTGACCCTTTTGCCAAAGGTGTACTTATCATGGCATTTGGCAAATATACAAAACTTTTTCGTTTTTTAAAAAAAGCACCTAAACGTTACCGTGCAACCCTATGGTTAGGTGCGTACAGTGAAACGCTAGATATCGAAAAGATTTCGCAGGTTCAAGAGATCACCCCTTTTAGTGATGAAAAGATTGAAAACGTATTAAACACATTTAAAGGTGAAATCACCTACCTTCCTCCAAAATACTCAGCCAAAAAGATCAATGGCAAAAGAGCGTATGACTTAGCCAGAGAAAATCTAGATGTAAACCTGAAAAAGATCACGAGTACGATCTATGATATCTCATTGCTACATTATAGACACCCTTTTGTGACTTTTGAGATCACTATCAGTGAAGGTGGTTATATCAGAAGTATCGGAGCACTCATAGCCCAAAGGCTAGGTGTGGACGGTGCACTTACGGCACTGGAACGTCTTTATGAAGGTGACTTTGTCTATGATCATGAGAGGGCACTTGATCCACTTTTATATCTCGATCTCAAAGAAAATAGCTATTTAGGAGACAAAGAAGATATCTCACTTGGAAGAAAACTCCTCTTATCTGATTTTCAAAACAAAGATGAAGGGATCTATCTGGTAAAATTGGATAAAATGTTTGCCATTATGGAGATCAAGGATGGTCTCGTAAAATACCTGTTAAATGGAGTTAACTATGTTAATACTATCGAGAAAAGTGGATGAAGAGATTATCCTGGGCAATGATATCGTTATCAAGATAAGCCAAATCGCCAAAGGCAGTGTGAAGATTGGTATCGAAGCACCTAAAGAGACACTCATCTTACGCGGTGAACTCAAAAAGCAAATAGAACAATCCAATCAAAAAGCACTCGTAGATACCGATGCAAATACACTCAAAGATTTAAGTAAGTTGCTTAAAAAATGACTATACGATCACACGCTAAAGTCAATATATTTTTAAAGATAACCGGTTTAAGAGGTAACTATCATGAACTTTCATCACGTTTTATGCAAGTCAAAGGGCTTTTTGACACGTTATCTTTTATCCCCAAAGAAAAAGCAAATGATGATTTTACACTTCAAGGTTCTTTTGGTTGCCAGAGAGAAAAAAATACTATCTACAAAGCATGGCGTATTTTAAAAGAAGACACCAAAAATCAACGCTTAGATGATTTCTTTAAACATCATGCTGTTGTAGTAGAGAAAAAGATACCTGAATTTGCCGGTCTTGGCGGTGGAAGCTCTAACGCAGCTGCCTTTATGAAACTTTGCAACAAAACCTGTAAACTAAACCTCGATAAGCAAACCCTAGCACAACTTGGAAGTAAAATCGGAGCGGATGTACCTTTTTTCATTTATGACTATCCTAGTGCAAATGTCAGTGGTATTGGAGAGATTGTAGAACCCTTTGAAGAAGATTTGTTAGATATCAAAATATTTACACCACCCATCAAAGGTGATACTGCACAGGTATATACTGCTTTTCGTAAAAATCATATACAAGAGATAGCACAAAATGCTTCACTAGCGAGTTGTATGGAAAAAGAGAGAAGTAATGCTATCATGAAAAAGTATACTATCCAAGAGGCAAATGATCTTTTTGCCCCTGCCCTTTACCTCTATCCACAATTACAAAATCATGTCAAAGAGGGATGGTTTTTTAGTGGCAGTGGTAGTACATTTTTTACAACACAAAAGGTTTGATATGGGAAAAACAGTAGCCAGAAATAAAAAAGCATTTCATGATTATGAGATACAAGAAAAATATGAAGCAGGTATAGAACTCAAAGGCAGTGAAGTCAAAGCACTCCGAGCTGGACGTGTCAATCTTAAAGATAGTTTTGTCAAGATCATCAAAAATGAAGCATTTCTCATGAATGCCCATATCTCCTACTTTGAAACCACAAATCCTCATTTTAAACCAGATGAAAGACGCTCACGTAAACTGCTTTTACATCGAAAAGAGATAGATAAACTCATCGGTAAAACGACTAGAGAAGGGCTCACCATAGTACCGTTAAGTATCTACTTTAACCATAAAAATCTAGCAAAAGTGCAAATAGCATTGGCTAAAGGTAAAAAGATGCATGATAAAAGGGAAACATTAAAAAGAAAAGAGGCAGACAGAGAAGCTGCTCGTGCTATGCGCGATAAGTATTAAAAGTGTCAAAGGTATAAAACCTTTGACAAAAAAAAGGGAGCTTACTTTTTAAGCTCTTTGATTCTTGCAGCTTTACCGCGTCTTTCTCTAAGATAAAAGAGTTTTGCTCTTCTAACACGTCCATGTCTAAGAACCGTGATGCTTTCGATACTTTCAGAATAAATAGGGAAAATTCTCTCAACACCAACACTGTTCGCACCGATTTTTCTTACCATGAAAGTTTCACCAGTACCTTGACCACGTCTTGCGATACATACACCTTCAAAATTTTGAACTCTTGTTTTATCACCTTCTTTGATGATTACGGCTACTCTTAGTGTATCACCTGCTCTAAAATCAGGAATCTCTTTACCTTCAGCTTGTTTTGCTTCAAACGCGTCAATATATTTGTTTCTCATTTTTTTTCCTCTAAATGTTTAATATCTAATGTTTCATACAGATCTGGTCTAAAATATTTTGTCTTTTTGAGTGACAATTCTCGTTTAAGAGCGTGGATTTTACCATGGTTGCCCTTTAAATATTCTTTGATTATAGAACTTTTGTCAAAAATATTTGGTTTTGTAAATGTCGGTGCTTCTAAAAGTGCATCTTCGAAGCTCTCAACATCCAAAGATTCGGCATTTCCAAGTACACCGTCGATATTTCTACTGATAGCATCACACATCGATAAACTCGGTAATTCCCCACCCGTTAAGATAAAATCACCTGTTGAAAACACTTCATGGGCATATTTTTCAATGATACGCTCATCAATCCCTTCATATCTCCCACTCACAAAAACGATATGTTTCTTTTTGGATAAACGCTTGGCATCTATCTGTTTAAAAGGTTTTGCCGCAGGAATTGGAAAGATGATATAAGCATCTTTATCTTTTTGCATAATCTCTGAAAGAAGGGTATCCAAAGGTTGCACAGACATCACCTGCCCTGCACCGCCACCTGCCTGATAGCGATCTACTTTTCCATGTTTATCACTACTATAATCTCGTGGATTGAAGCTAGCAGTTGTAATCAAACCCGCATCAACAGCCCGCTTCAAAATAGAAGCTTGAAAATAAGGCAAAATGAGTTGGGGAAAAAGCGTCACAAAAGTAAACTGCACTACGAAGCCTCGAGCAATCCATACGCATCTGTTGTATAAACTTTTTTTGCTTCTTTATCAAAGTGATCGATATACTGTGGTATATAAGGAATCAAAAAACGTTTTGATAACTCTTTGTCTACCAATGTTACATCTGTTTGTACATGAAGATAATCAGTATTTGCAATACGTTGTATCTCTATCACTTTACCAAGATATAAATCACCTTCATAGACATCAGCATCTTCCATATCAAACCAAAAATACTCACCCTCTTTAAGAGTACAATTTTCAATACTCTCATCAACAGTAGAATAAAGCTTTTTATTTACCAAAGCGGTTGCACTGTTTCTATCTGGATAGTTTACAAACTGCACAAGAGACTTTTCAGGCTTATAAGAAAGGATGGTTAGTGTATCTTTACCATCTGTTTGAAAAGAAGCACCCTCACAAAACTGCTCAGCAAAGTCTGTATGAAGATGGAGTTTTAACGCTCCGAAGAGACCAACACATTTACCAACTGTGGCAATGTGAATCTTCTGGTTACTCTTCATTGGATTTGATTATGACGCGATATGCCCTGTTTTCTTTGGCCTTGCATCCGGAGATCACTGATTTGATTGCAGAGATCATTTTACCTTCTTTGCCTATTAGCTTTCCGGTATCACTTTTATCTGCAATCACAGTTATTTCAGAAAAAGTATCATCTACGTCGACACGATTTACTTTTATCTCTTCTGGCTTATTTGCGATGAGTTGTGCAAAAGCCAGGATAAATTTATCTGCCATAACTATTTAGTGATTCTCTCCACTCTATCGCTTAGTTTTGCACCAACGCTTTTCCAGTAATCTAATCTTTCTTTATCAAATTTAACTGTTTCTGGTTCTGTTAAAGGATTATAATAACCGATTGATTCAATCCAGCCACCATCTCTTCTTTTTCTGCTATCTGTTACCACGATTCTGTAAAATGGTTTTTTCTTTCTACCCATTCTTGTAAGTCTTACTACTGTTGCCATCTATTCTCCTAATATTTTCATTTCTATTTTGTCTTACGGCTTAGCACTCATGAGTGTGTTCATGACTACTAAACCGTAAAAAAAGATTGTACATTTTCAATCTAAAGGCGCGAATTTTATCTATAATATTCTTAAAATCCCCTGTAACTATCTTGGTATATTTGCTCTGCCTTGCTGTGCCATCAAGTTTTGAAGATCTTGCATACCTTTCTTGCCCGAAAATTTCTTTGCCATTTTTGCAGCATTTTGGAACTGTTTTAAAAATCTATTGACTTCCATCTGTGACAATCCTGCACCATTAGCGATACGTTTTTTACGGCTATTGTTTAAAAGAGCTGGATTTTCACGCTCTTTTTTTGTCATAGAACTAATCATCGCTTTGATACGCCTGATCTCTGTTGAGTTTTCAAGATCCATATCGCCGATTTTACTTGCCATGCCTGACATACCCGGAATCATACCCATCAATGACTTCATGCTACCTAGTTTTTTCATACTCTCAAGTTGCTCTAAGAAATCATTAAAATTAAATTGACCTTTTTTGATTTTTGATGTCATTTTTCTGGCTTGCTTTTCATCAATGATATCGGATGTCTTTTCAGCAAGCGTGATCAAATCACCCTCACCCATAAGCCTTGTCACGATACGATCCGGTAGAAACTGTTCCAGATCAGGAATCTTTTCACCCGTACCGATAAAACGAAGTGGTATACCTATCTGCTGAGCGATTCCAAGAGCCACACCACCTTTGCTATCGCCATCATACTTGGTCAGTATCACACCTGTTACTGTCATATGCTCATTAAATGTAGCAGCACTTCGTACGGCATCTTGTCCAGTCAATGAATCAGCAACATAAAAAACTTCATGCGGATTTAATGCCTTTTTAATCTCTAAAAGTTCATCCATCAACTCTTCATCGATCGCCAAGCGCCCTGCGGTATCAACAAGCAATACATCATATAAACCCTCTTTTGCACGTTTAAATGCATTTTTAGCGATTTTAAGAGGATTTTTCTCTTCATCTTCAAAATAGAGATCTACTTCATTTTGTTCACAAAGCTGTTTGAGCTGTTCAACCGCTGCCAATCTCTGTAAATCACATGCGGCAACCAAAACTTTCTTTTTTTTCTGCTTTAGATAACGTGCCAATTTTACAGTCGTTGTTGTCTTACCACTACCCTGAAGACCACACATCAAAGCGATCGTAGGTGGCTTAGACGCAAAGACAAAACCCTGATTTCCAGGTGCAGTGAGAATCTGTGTCAAAGAATCTTTTAATGAACGTAAAAAACTCTCTTTACCGATACCATCTCGCTTGGTTTCAAGCTCAACTTTTTTAATCAAATCTCTAACTACTTTATGATGCACATCAGCTTTTAAAAGTGATTTTTTTAGCGTATCAATCGCTTTTTTGAGTGATTTTTCATCATCTGCAAATCGAATTTTATTTATCGCTGATTTAAAGGAATCGGTTAAGGCTGAAAACACTATTATATCTCCTATATAAAAAGTACATTTAGAAGTACTCTCAAATTAAAAATTTGCTTATTTTACACAAAAGTATCTTTAGGGTACATCTAACACATGACAACATCAATATATAGGCTACTTTATGCTATTTAAAGCTATAATCCAGATATGAAAAGATTTTTACTATTGCCTATTTTTTTATTTTTTGGATGCTCTTCAAAAACAACAAGCTATATTACAGGGCTACATGTTTTTGGTAAAACAACACATAAAGAACCTGTCATAAAGACAAATCCAGAACTGAAAAAAATCGCTACCGATATCAATAAAGATAAAGACCAAACACATATAGGAGTTTATCTAACCGATAAATATCTCAAAATTTATCCTAAAGATATATTGTTTTTTGCACCAAAATCGACTATATTAACACAAGAAGCCAAAACTTATTTACACAATCTTGTTCCTATATTAAGTAAATATTCTGAAATCATCATACAACTCATAGGGCATGCTTATAAAGAATCAAATTTAAAAAAAATGCAACATCTCTCTGACTATCGTGCAATATCAGCCGCTGAGATTTTATATAATGAAGGTATTAAACAAGAAATCCTGGCAAAAGGCTGTTCAAATCTAATCCCGCTGAATCCCTGCACAAACAAAGATAAAAATTGTGAACAATCAAACAGACGGGTTGATATTTTTATTTATGCATCTAAGCAAGATGTTATCACAAAATGTAGATGATTTAGGATATCAGCTATTAGTAGAGTTCCCTTTACCATTTAATGCTATAATAACTGCTATTTTAATAAATATAGGAGTTATAAATGAAAACAAAAAGAATATTACGAAACACAATTGGTACATCGCTTGTTGCCATTATGGTTGCAGGTTGTGCACAAATGCCGATGCAACAACCAGGTCAAAAAACAGGACAAGGTGCAGCGATCGGTGCAGCTGCAGGTGCGATACTGGGTAATATCATAGGAAAAAATACGAAAGGTACACTTATTGGTGCAACCGCAGGTGCAGCACTTGGTGGCGCAATCGGATACAACTTAGATAAACAAGCTGCAGAAGTTGCAAAATCACTTGAAACACAAGTAAATACCAATCCAAATGCTGAAGCAACCAGTGATAGTGATATCATAGTTACCAAAAGTGATAGATTTGTCAAAATTACTTTTAGAGATGCCATGATGTTTCCAACCAATTCAGCACAACCAACTTCCACAGCCCAGTACAAGATACAAAAGCTTATCTCAGTATTAAAAAATTATCCACAAACGATTATACAAGTAGTTGGTCATACCGATAACAGAGGTTCACACAGTTACAATCAAACATTGTCTAAAAAACGTGCTAGAACAGTTGCAAACTTGATTATCAATGGTGGTATACCCAATGCAGTCTATGAAAAAGGATGCTCTTTTGATAAGCCTGTAGTTCCTAATACTACCTCACAAAATATGGCATTAAACAGACGTGTAGAAGTTTATCTTTACCCAAATCGTAATTTGATAGTAGACCAGTGTATTTAAGCATTTTATAAGGTATACTTTTTTATAATGAACTAAGCTTAATTTTACTTTAAACTTAAAATTTGGAGAAATGTATGAAATTCTTTATTTTTTCATTCATTACTGTTGTGTTAATTATGACAACAGGATGTCAGGATCAGTGCTGTCAAAAGGATTTAAAAGATTCTCTTATTGTCAAAGGAAACCTTACACCTGTTGCAGAGATAACAGGTGTACCCACACAAATGACTTGTGGTACATCTTTTACAGCAAACGGTACAACAAGCTCAGATAGAGATGGTGAAATCACCAATTACACATGGACACTTGATGATTCATCAATAGGTACAGATACAATTCGGACTGCCGTGCTGCCTTGTGACGACGCTGAACATACTTTATGTCTTAGTGTTACAGACAATAAAGGTGCAAAAGCACAGACTTGTCAAAAAATTGCAGTTGTCAAAAATGAATCACCAAATATTACTGTACCTATAGATCCTGATAGTTGCAATCTTATTCCTATT
Source organism: Campylobacterales bacterium (assembly GCA_027056215.1). Classification (GTDB taxonomy): domain Bacteria; phylum Campylobacterota; class Campylobacteria; order Campylobacterales; family QNZT01; genus QNZT01. The sequence continues at coordinate 10,514 of JALULO010000025.1, forward strand.
GTTACATATGAAAAAGCAGATGCACAACAATATAAATTTTTCTGTGCTGAGAGTCTTGATCATAATAAACCTATTGATCCAAATACAACTAACTGTAAATGGACGGCAACAAAAACATTTTTAAATGGAAATGAGCAAGAAACTCATAATGTAAAAGGACCTGTAAAATGGATCAATGTCAACCCTGAAACATTTAAAGCACTGGACTTAACACTAACTGTTACAAATGCAGATTGTGTAAATAGTATCACGAAACATTATGTCCTACCGCAAGACTTACCGTACTAATACTACTATTGATACGCTACTTGTAGCGTATCAATTTTCTATGATATGTTGAATTTGTCGAATGTTTTCAACACAAAAATCAGCCCCATAACTTTCAGAGCAATCTGCTTTACTGACAAATATCGTCTTTGAAATACCAGCATTTTTGCCAGCATCCACATCACTTTTTTTATCCCCAATCATCCATGACGAAGTCAAATCTATATTAAATTCTTTTTGTGCATCACATAACATTCTAGGATTTGGTTTTCGGCAATGGCATTGCACTTCCGGAGCATGGGAACAATAAAATATCTTTTCAATATGAATACCATGCTCTTTTAATTGCTCGAGCATCCAAATACTGAGTGTGTCAAAATCTTCTTGCGTATAATACCCACGGCCTATACCAGACTGATTTGTTACAATAATCAACATATAATCTAATTGTTGAAGATGTCTTAATAACTCAAATATACCATCCATAAATTCAAAATCTTGAATTTTACATACATATTGTTTATCAATATTGATAACACCGTCACGATCTAAAAATATTGCTTTATTTTTCCCCATGAAGCTCATCTCTTAAATCTTTTTGTAGAATTTTTTTCTCACCCTTCTTCTTGTAGTGTACATCGGTGTGTGAGATAATATATGAAGCCATACGTAAGTAAACTAATCCCTCTTTCTCTTTATTGCGTAAATTTTTCAATAATTTACCTAAATAATAATTGGCATAAAAATTATAAGGTTCGCGTATTGTTAATGCTCGCAAAACTTGTTCACTTTTAACATTTTCTCCAAGATTCATATATGTTAGGGCAAGTGCTATTTCTACCTCTGTTTGAGGAGTGTTCAGTTTTAAACTTTTTTCATATGCTTTTGCTGCTTCATCAAAAATACCTACTTCATAATAGGTATCTCCCAATTCATTATAAAGTTCATAATCTTGATTTTTATGTGCCATTTCATTAAGCCTACTTAATCGTAAAGCCAAATCCAAAACTTTTGAGATATTTTGTTTTTCTACATATTCAGGATTTAGGATATAGGCTCTTCGGATCAAATCAAAAGCTTGCGAAACTCTGTTGGTTCGAAGATACAAAGAAGATAGTTTTAACATACATTCAACATTTTTGGGATCTTCTTTTAAAATTTTTTCTAAAAAAGTGGATTTCTCTTTTGTTTTATTCTCATTGACATAATAATACTCCTTACAAACAGGAAATGTTTTTGCCTCTGCATACAAAAGCGTAAAGAGTATCAAAAATACAATTTTCACAGCTATTTTTAACCTTTTTTTCTCTCTATTTAACATTGGTAAAAAATTATTATCTATTTTTGGTTGCATGATCACATTATATAGAGATAGCATTAAAACTCGTTATTCTATATTTTTAATCTTTAAAAATTAAGAATTCATTTAAAAATACGTATCTACTCGATAAAAAATCAATCTGGTGGTCTATAATTTTTTTCTCTTTTCTTTTTCGCAGCTTTTTTCTTCTCTTCCATACGTACTGCATCTTGAAGATCTTCAATATTATCATGATGTGCACCATCTAAAAAACGCTTTGGATCATCAAATTGACCTGTTTTAAGTCCCCATAAAAGTGCTCCTAAGCCCAATGCCCCCAGAAATGTAGATATGCCAATCATCAATCCTAAAATATTACTATCCATTTATTTCCTTATTTTTTAAATACATTTTTAATACGTACTGCATTTCCCACAACCAATAGTGAACTAAGCGACATAGACAATGCAGCAACCAATGGTATCACATAACCTGCAACCGCCAAAGGTATCGTTAACAGATTGTAGACAAGTGATAAACCCAGATTTTGTTTTACATTTCTATAGGTTGCCCTAGAGAGTTTTAGTGCATCAGCAAGGGAAGTTATCTTATCATCCAATAAAATCACATCACTCACTTCAACAGATATATCCGCCCCACTCCCCATAGCAATAGCAATATCACTTTTAGAAAGTGCTAGTGCGTCATTGATACCATCACCTGCCATGATCACGATTTTATTATCTTTGTGATATTGATCAACGATAGCTGCTTTATCCATAGGCAATAAACCTGCATGAACATTTTGTACACCTACTTGGGAAGCAATCTTTTGTGCGACATTTTCATGATCTCCTGTCAACATGACAGGTACAATACCCATACTTTTGATACGTTTAATCGCATCTGCCGCTCCCTCTTTGGGCTGATCTTTAAGTGTCATATAACAAACGATTTTTTGATCGATTCCAAACGCGAAGAGTGAATCATCCTCTTTTATAGTGATCTCTATATTTTCATCTGCAAAAAATTCCTGACTTCCGCCAAGCACTCTTTTGCCATCATATTTTGCCTCAATACCCCGTGCTTGTATATTTTTCATGTCGCTTAAAATATACTCTTTTAATGTATCAAACTCTTTTTCAAGATAGGCACATACTCCCTTACTGATAGGATGTTTGGAACTTTTGACTAGTGAATAAAGAAGGTTGATATCAAACGCTTCATACTGTTTATACGTAACAACTTCCGGCATCCCCTGTGTAATCGTACCCGTTTTATCCAATAGTAACACATCACTTTTTGCCATCGTTTCAAGATAGAGTGCTTCTTTAAATAAAATCCCTTTTTTTGCACCTTCCCCAAGTCCTACAAGTGTCGCAACCGGTGTAGCAAGCCCCAAAGCACAAGGACATGCAATCACTATAACAGATATCGCGACGATCAGTGCGTGTTCAAAACTACCTTCATAAAAGTACCAACCAAAAAATGTCATCAACGCAATCGACAAAATAGCCACTGAAAAATACCCTGATATTTCATTCGCCAATTTTTCGATCTTTGGTTTTTTAGTTACAGAATCTTCTAAGAGTGTCACGATAGTACTAAGCATTGATGTGTCGTATGATTTGGTTGCATGATATCTTATAACACTATCGAGACAAACGCTTCCACTTATAAGAGAATCACCCTCTTTTTTGAAAACGGGTAAAGACTCGCCTGTTAAACTCGACTCATCAAAACTACCTTCACCGACTATGATATCCCCATCTATGACTATTTTGTCACCAGGTTTTACTTCGATGATATCACCCTCACAAATCTCTTCAACACTTTTTAACTGTTTCTCATCACCTTTTACAACAATCAACTCTGTAGGTAGAGAACTTGTCATAGTATCAAGTGTATCAACTGCTTTTTTCTTACTCAAGACTTCCAGATATTTACCTATGAAGATAAAAGTGATAATCATCGTTACCGAATCAAAATAGACTTCACCTCTTTGTGTTAGCATCGCATAAATAGAGTAAATATAAGCCAAAGAGGCACCCGTTGCTACCAAAAAGTCCATATTGATAAAACGATTTTTCAAACCAAAATAGGCACCCTTAAAATAGACCCAACCCGTAAAGAAGAGTGTTGGTGTTGCCAATACAAACTCTGCGATATTGAGTATGTTTTTCATATCAGTGCGAATACCTGTAAAATACCCTACATATTGGGCAATCGCAATCCACATGATATTCATCGTTGCAAACACGCCAACCAAAAGCCTAGCATAGTAATCACGTCTTGCTTTATTTGCACGCTCTTCTTGTATCTTAGCATCATAAGGGTACGCATTGTATCCGATGGATTGTATTTTGGCGATGATATCTGAGAGTTTTAAAACATCTGGATCCCATACGATTTTTGCTTTATGGTTGGTATAGTTAACATTTACATCTATGATACCCTCACTTTTATGTAAAACTTTTTCATTTAACCATACACATGCCGAACAATGAATCCCTTCTATGATCAAACTCACTTCATGTAAACCATCAACTTCTTTAACATACTTTTTAACAAAACCATCTGTATCAAATTTACTAAGATCACTGCTCACCGTGGTAGCTGGTTGCAGTTTTGTATCTCCTGCTTTTGCATAAAAGTCATCCAAGCCCTCTGAGCGAAGAAGATGATAGACTCCCTGACATCCCTTACAACAAAAATATTTTCTCTCATCACCAATATCTTCAGCGATGAGCATCTCTTTTTCAAATTCTAAATGGCAATGATCACACGGTTGTTTCAAAATCTATCCTGGATATTTTTGACAATTATAGGCGATTTTACATTTAAAAAGAGATTTATCGCTTTTTGACTTGACAAATAAAGTTACTTTTTACTACAATTAAGAACTTTTTATTTCTTCTGTTTTCGTTTACACTTTTATTAAGCATTATCAATTCAGAAGTAATCAAACTACAAATTCAAATCTTCCAAAGAAGGCAAAATGGACAAACCATCACATCAAAACCATAAAAATGGTAAATCAAGAACACATATCCCTGTAGAAGGATATAAGATCGAAGATCTACGTGGTAAAACACTCGAAGAACTCCTTAAATTAGCTGAAAAACTAAAAGTAGAAAATCCCCACCAACTCAAACGCCAAGATCTCATGTTTGAAATCTTAAAATCGCAGGTATCACAAGGCGGTTATATCCTCTTTACAGGTATCTTAGAGATAGCAAATGACGGTTACGGTTTTTTGCGGGCTTTAGATGCCAACTTTTCCAATGCTTCAAGCGATGCCTATGTCAGTGCAACGCAGATACGAAAATTTGCGCTCAGAACAGGTGATATTGTCACAGGACAGGTACGTCCACCAAAAGACCAAGAACGCTACTACGCCCTTTTAAAGATAGAAGCGATTAACTACTTACCCATGAAAGATAGTAGAAATCGTCCTCTTTTTGACAATCTTACACCACTACACCCAACAGATCAATTAAAACTTGAATATGAACCATTACGATTAACAGGACGTGTTATCGATCTTTTTTCTCCAGTAGGAAAAGGACAAAGAGGCTTGATCGTTGCCCCTCCACGTACCGGTAAAACAGAGCTTTTAAAAGAGATAGCACACGGCATAGCACGCAATCACCCTGAAGTAGAACTTTTGGTTTTACTCGTTGATGAAAGACCTGAAGAAGTTACCGATATGCAACGCTCTGTCAAAGGAGATGTATATAGTTCTACTTTTGATTTACCTGCACAAAATCATGTAAGAGTAGCAGAACTGGTTGTTGAAAGAGCCAAGAGAATGGTGGAGATGGGTAAAGATGTTGTGATTTTGCTCGATTCTATCACCAGACTTGCCCGTGCTTACAATACCGTCACACCATCAAGCGGTAAGGTACTCAGTGGTGGGGTGGATGCAAATG
>JALULO010000026.1 GCA_027056215.1 Campylobacterales bacterium
AAAAACAAAAGGAGGGTTTAGTAGTGATGAATCATTGATTAGGTTGGTGTTTTTAGCATATAGGGATATATCTGCAAAATGGCAGAAAACAATATCAAATTGGGCTGAAATTATCTCCCAGTTTTCCTTTGTTTTTAAAGACAGGCTTAGTGGATATATTAGGTGAAATTGTGTATAATGGGTTTAAGAGAAAGGGTGCTTACACAAAATCGGGGACGGTCTCTTATAAATATTTTTTAGTGTGATTCATATGGTATTTTACGCTTTTTTATTTGTTCAAGCATAAAACTTATTAAGCTGTCAGCATTCAAACAGTTAATTGTGCATGATATTATATCTTTTTTGTCGTGTGCTTTTATGTAAAACGTTGATGTTCTTAATAGTTTATCAAGTTTTGTTTTTGTGTATTCTAACGTGTATATGTTTTCATAATCAATTTTTGTTTTTGTAAGTAGTTTGTTGATGATTATTTTGTTGCTGTCAGCTTTGATGTTTACAAACAATAAAGACACAATCGTTATAAACAGCGCTGCTATTATATAAATATTGACGATCAATACTATTATTTCAAGTAGATTTAATGTGTTGTTCGTTTTTACAAGCTTAATGTATAACACGTGTTCAATTAATACATCGACAGCAAATATCAAAATAATAATAAATACACTAATTGTTCTCTTTTTACTTTCGATCATCTTACACCTCCTGAAAAACGAGACAAGAGGACAGCGAGGAGAGATGGGACGTGATATTTACTCTCTTTCTTTTTTTCTACACTCGATCTCGAAAACGTTGATAAGTTTTGCATTTTCGCACTCCAATGAAACGATCGCGTAGAATCTTGTTAAAATTATCAGATTAATGATAATATAAAACGTTAAAGCACATGCAATTACATACAGAAGTATTGTGTATGTTGTGTGTGTTGTATGTAGTAAACTCTCAAGCAGTTTTATGAAAATGACAGTGTAAAAGAATACAAATATCCACGCGATTTTTTCAGCTAAGAACGATTTTTTAATTCGCATTTTGAAGTACTTAAAATACTCTTTTGTTTTCATTTTGTTACTCCTTTAAGTTCTTACTTTAAGCTCTCAATGATTTCATTGATTTCTTGTTTTGTTATCAAGTTGTTCTTTAAAAAAGTTTTCGATAAGATGTTGAATAAAAGTGCAGTTGTTCTCTTTTGTTTTTCGATAATTTCTTGTATTTTTTCGTTAATTTCATCTCTCTCTTGACACTTTTTGAGACATTCAGCTATAAACTTGTTTCTTGATTTCTTTTGTCTATTTTTTTCTATCCATTTTGCAGTTTCATCGTCTATATATATGTTGTAGTGCACGCTCATACATACCCCCTTTCTTTTCCCCATTTTAAAGAGACGCAAGATGCACCTTACGAGTGCTTCTCATTTATAAATATAAATAAAAACAACAAAAAAGTCAAGTATAATAATTTAAAAACGCAATTATTTTTGCAATTATTATTATCTATTATTTGCTATATTTACAACAATTAACTGCAATTATTTTGATAGTTTAAAAAATGAGTTATTTTTTTCTTGACTTTTTTGGTTTCAGGATTATAATATTTAGTGAGAAAAAAAGAGAAAGGAGAGTGGCGAAATGAAAGTCGCCCGCAGTAGCGACTGCAAGCGTTGGCTTTAATGTCTTTTTGTTCACATTGATTTATCTACAGCACTCTTTATTACAAATCGAGCAAACAGTTAACTTTCAACAAATGTTTTTGCATTAAGCGAGGTGAAACATGTACAGTAAGATTGAAAAAGAAATAAACGTAATTCTCAAACTTAAAGAGCAGCAGAAAAAGAAAAAAGAGAAAGCACTTGCAAAAATACAGAAACAAATTATTGAGATACTTTTACAGATCGAAAAAGAGAAAAATGAGCAGAATAATGAGCGTATTAACGAATTAATTAAGCTTGCAATTGAGCTTGCAAAACAGCATGAAAAAATCAAAAAAATGAAGATTTAAAGAGACAAAAATGTGTCATTTAAGCGCGACGGAAAAAACGGTTGCGAAGACGATAATTACATTACACTATTTGAAGTATTTAGAACACATACACTCTTTCATACTACATCCTTTTGTTGAGCTCGCTGTGCGTGTTTATAGTTACAATATAGGAGGATCGGGAATAATAAACATATACGATGGCATAAGTGTACTTTCGTTAGCAGCACTTCTGAATATTTTGTACTTCTTTTTTATTTTTTATCTTATTGCAAGAGCAACAACGATAAGAATAAACTTATTACATATACTTGTATTTGTTTACACGCTCAGTATTCTTAACGCAGCTATCGATAACGACATTGTTGCAACACTAATATTAGCAGCGATACCGACTGTTGCGATTTTGTTCGCTCGCACTATCAGATCAATACTCTTCACGATACCTGTCGTGCGTTTCTTCTTCACGAGCAGTTTGAAAATATTTTTGTTGTTAGCTTTTCTTTCATACATTACTGTCTTCAGAAGTTATTACGCAATTAATTACTTTCAGCATGACGCACATTTGAAGAAATGTATGAGAACGAGAATAGATAAACGCTATACTGAGCTTGTTTACAGTGAAACGTATCATCTATTTCTTAAGCCACTTTTAAAATACGCAAAAGGCAAAGGACGGCGAGGCAACAAGGGGGGGCGTGGTAGAATAGATCGAGGCGGAGCATGAAAAAGAGAAAAATCCTGTCGACATATGAAAAATACGACATTGGTGCAAATAAATTCAGATACTTGAGTTACTACTTTTACATGTTTTTTACACATCCGTTAGTGTGGTTTTTCTACATCTTTATGATTGTTGCAATAGTAAAATTTATAGTTTTGTATGTTGTCGCGTACAATAATGATCTTCTTAGTAACAAAGATTTTTTTACAACAATAATGGATAAGCTTTCAAATTTCGCGGTAAATACATACTACTTTATAATATATCTTTCGTATAGGTTCAGTATAACGAGTTCTAAAGTTTTCAACGAATACGTAATAACACACATGAAAGATGTAGACACAGCAAAGATGTATTTTCTTTCATTAACACATACGCTACAGTTTTATATATCGTTTGCTTATCTTGTTTATTACTACTCAACAATGGTGTTTATACATTTCATCGCACGCAAAGACGTCAAAGATAACACGATCCGCGGGACAGACATAATCGAGAAAAAGAAAGTCAAAAATGTAGCGAAGTTTATTACTAAGGAGCAACAGCACACTCTGATCATCGGAACGACAGGCGCAGGAAAGACACAAACTCTATTGAATATCATGAAGAATATAAAAGATAAAAACGAGAACAAAGAAACAATAAGGCATGTTATTTTTGATCTAAAAGGTGATTTCTTACCGTACTTTTATGATGAAAATAATGACGTGATAATAAATCCAGCAGACGCACGCTCGGTGCGGTGGGATTTTTTAGAGGACGTGAGAAGTTATACAGATATACAGTTGTTAGCAACAAATTTCGTTAAAAGCTCAGAAACAGCACGTGAGTCATCAGATAAAACAAGCAAGTTTTTTGAAGAAACTGCAAAGCGCTTTTTGATTGATGTGTTTACGTTGCTCGTGCGAAACGGCGTAAAGGACACAAATGTTGTAAGCAAAGCGATTATCGATTTACTGACAACAGGCAAGAGTGAATATGATTTCTTGAGCAAAATAATTGAGAATTTGAAAAAAACAACGAGTAAATCAGCGTTCAGCGATGCTATTGCAACAGTCTTGAACACAATAGAGTTTTTTGATGTGCTCTCAAAATCAAGAAACCTCAAGAGTTTTTCAATCAAAGATTATTTACATACAAACAAATACAGGCATATCTTTATAGCAACAACGTTTGAACTACAGCAAGTCTTCACACAGTACTATACAGCGTTTCTAAACATGCTTTTGTTAAAAATGCAGTCTCTAAGAAACACGCAACATGTAAAGTACAGAATTTTTATTGATGAGCTATCGGTATTACAGCGTATAAATATGTTGAGCGACACGCTGAATTTCGCGAGATCAAGAGGCATTGCACTCTATCTTGCAACGCAGTCTCTATCATCTCTAAGAAAGAACTATACAGCTGAAGAGCTGCACAGTATTACAAATGCAACAAACACATTGTTTATCTTTCGCGTAAATGATGAGTATACAGCAACATCGCTATCGCACACGGTCGGCTATGCTGAAATCGAGAGAAGAACGAAAAACCAGTACACGACACCGGGGATCGGGGCAATTGACGGCTTTGCATTGAACACACACGTTGAAAATGAGCTTGCAGTTTTACCGAGCGAGTTGCAAGCTCTCAAGGACCTTGAGTTTTATGTACGCTTCTTTAACAAGAAAGAGAAAAAACCGACTTGGGCACACGCGGAGTTGAAGAAAATCACAAAGTTTGAAAAGAAAGCAGAGTTTTTCGTTGAAAATAAAA
>JALULO010000027.1 GCA_027056215.1 Campylobacterales bacterium
CACTTGTTCAGACAACCGGCAGTGTCGATACTGCTACGGCAGGAACCTATACGATTACCTATAGCGTTTCCGATCAGGCGGGCAATAAAGGCACGAAGACAAGAACGGTGATTGTTGCTGACAATACCCAGACACCTCCGCCACCTTCGGGCAATACCCAAACAGTAGAAGTCAAAGTCAACAACACCTACGACGATGTCGAAGAGCACAGCCGTGACGGACATCTAAGTACAAGCAGTTCCGATCTTGAAATGACCATGGAAAGAGATAAACAGACCGTCGGTATCCGGTTTACAGGCGTTTCCATCCCTAAAAATGCTACCGTTACGAGAGCTTATATCCAGTTTCAAGTGGATGAAGTATCCACCGGTGCGGCATCGCTTTTTATCACCGCAGAAGATACCCCCGATAGCACACGTTTTTTACCTGTTATACACAATGTCACCAACAGAACCACACTATCGCAAAACATCAGCTGGAATCCGCCTGTCTGGAATATTATCGGAGAAAGAAGCAGTGCACAAAGAACTGCTGATCTGAAAACAGTTGTTCAGGAGATTGTCAATAAATCCAACTGGTATAAAGGTAATTCCCTCACCTTTATTGTTACAGGAAACGGTAAAAGAGTGGCAGAATCTTTCAACGGAGATAGTGCGGGCGCGCCGATGCTTCATGTAGAATACACAACAGGCAATACACCACCGACTTCCGATACGACTCCTCCAGTGATTACACTCAAAGATGCCAATCCGATTAATCTTAGTGTCGGTGACAGTTTTACCGATCCCGGTGCTACGGCAGTGGATGACACAGATGGGGATATTTCACCACTTGTTCAGACAACCGGCAGTGTCGATACTGCTACGGCAGGAACCTATACGATTACCTATAGCGTTTCCGATCAGGCGGGCAATAAAGGCACGAAGACAAGAACGGTGATTGTTGCTGACAATACTGTAGCCAAAACCGAGTACTACGTCTCACCTTCCGGGAATGACACCAAAAACGGATCTTTGCAACATCCATTTTTGACACTTCAACATGCCGCAGATATAGCAGAACCCGGAACAACCGTATATGTAAGAGAAGGAACTTATGATGTTAGAGATGGACTGATTTTTACCAAATCAGGAACAGCTGACAATTATATCGTATTTACAAATTATGAAAATGAAAATCCCGTAATTGTAAAGCATAATAACACGATATGGTCTAATCCTTACGGTGCAACAGTCGCATTGTACGGCGTAAGCTATATGAAATTCAACGGTTTTATCCTTAAAGAACCTGTCGGAAATGGGATTTTTATAACGAACTATAAGGGAACTAATGTACTTAAAGCGTCTCATTATGTAGAGATATCCAATAATGTCATCTATGAACAAAATGCCAATGTGGAAACATCCAAAAGAATGGGATATCCAATTGGCGTAAGCAATAGAAAAGCTGGCAAAAACGATCCGATACCGGAAGCATCGACAAATATAACAATCAGCAGAAATTATGTCTATTCAAATCATACTGGATCTGTTGTCAACAGTTACAATGAGTCATTGACGATTGTCGGCAATATTGATCACTATACCATAGAAAACAATATTATTGACAGTAATTATTTTATAGGGCTGGATATTATCGGTCATACCAGTACAGTTTTTCCTATGAATTCACATGGTTTGATCAAAAACAATTTTATTATCCGAAACGGGAAAATAAACCAATCATCAAGATTGTATACTGCGGCACTTTATGTCGATGGAAGCAAGGATACAGTAATTGAGGATAATACCGTTATCGATAACTATGGAGTCGGTTTAGTCATCAGCCAGGAAGATGGTACATCTACAACAGATAACGTTGTGGTAAGACATAATTATGTTAAAAACGCAGGTATATATACCGCTGGGATCGGAACATCTGCAAGCGGTCTGATCAAAAACGTATCTTTTGTTGAAAATGCTATTGTTCAGGAGGGAGGCAACAGTGAAAACACATTTTTCTATAGAGGAAACAGCAACAATATTACACTGGAAAACAACTATTTCTTTTTCCCTCAAAATATGCGAGGATTGCAAGATATCAGTAACGCCAATATCGGTACATGGATTATAAAAAACAACATTTTCAATTCAGTTTATGCCAAAAATGAATTTGACCAAAATACAAATACACAAGGTTCTACTGTTGATGCAAGCTATCAACTGCCATCATATATTGGAGTGGATGAAAATTTGTTAAATGGAGTCAGAAAACATGTTTTCCCTTCTGATACCACCCTTCCGATGATTACGCTCAAAGGTGCTAATCCGATCAACCTTAATGTCAGTGACACTTTTACTGATCCCGGTGCTACAGCAACCGATGATACAGATGGTGATGTTACTCCACTCATTCAGTCAACAGGCAGTGTCGATACTTCTGTAGTGGGAACCTATCATATTACCTACACCGTATCCGATCAGGCAGGTAATCAAGGGACTAAAACAAGAACGGTGATTGTCAGTGACAATACACCTCCACCGCCACAAGCAAGAACAGGACTGATTATCAACGATCAATGTAGGAGGATATTACCTCAGTGATGAACCGGCTAACCCAAAGAAATGGAAATTCCCGGCATCGCTCAAAATCCCTGCAAACGGCTATCTGTTAATCTGGGCTGATGAGAAAAACACCAGAGGCAAAGCCCTGCATACAAACTTCAAACTTTCGCAAAAAGGAGAAACACTTCTCCTGTCAAACAATAGCGGTACGGTTATTGACCAAATCACTTTCAAAAAACTGAAGAGCAATATTTCATGTGCAAAAGTAAATAATCACATTGTCTATATGGAACCTACACCCGACAAACAGAATGCACAAATTCATAATGCATTGGAGAAATCCTCAAAACCTCAGTTTGACAAAGAGAGCGGTTTTTATTCCGGAACACAACAAATACACCTTTCACAGGAAAATAATGCCGTCATCTACTATACAACCGACGGCTCAATTCCCACAAGACAATCAAAAGTATACACGCAACCGATTACAATTTCCAAGACAACCATTATCAGAGCAAGGGCGCTGGAAAGCGGTAAATTTTTAAGTTCTGTGGTAAACCACACCTATCTTATTGATGAAAATGTGCATCTTCCTGTTTTCTCTATCGGTATCGATGCAAAATATCTATATGATCCCGACATAGGAATCTATACCAAAGGCAATTATGACAATTTCAGACAAGACTGGATGCGTCCGGGCAGTGTTGAATATATTGAAAACGGTCAAACGGAATTTGACAAAAATATCGGCATCAAAATTCACGGTAACAATACACGTGTTTATCCCCAAAAATCACTGGCAATCTACAGTAAAGAGAAGTATGGTTCCAAATCCATCAGTTACCCACTGTTTGCGGATAAACCTTTTATTAAAAAAGTCAAAAGCTTTGTGTTGCGTTCAGGTGGAACCGAATGGGGACGCACATTGATCGGTGACGGTGTACAGCATCAAATCGTCAAGGATACAATGGATCTTGACAATCAGTCGTTTCAATCGGTTGTCGTCTTCATTAACGGACAATACTGGGGTATTCACCATATTCGTGAGAAACTAAACGCCGATTATCTGGAAGCCAATCACGGCGTCGATCCGGACAATGTGGATTTGCTGGCAAACGACGCAGAAATTCAGGACGGTACCAATAAAGAGTATATTGCACTCAAAAATTATATTAAATCCCATGACCTGAGTAACGATACCTATTATCAGTATGTAGCTTCAAAAATAGATCTGAATGAATATATAAACTATATTATCACCGAAAGCTTTACCTCCAACAGCTCTATTCACCACAATATCAAATACTGGAAGAAAAGTGACAGTACCGGAAAATGGAGATGGATACTATTTGATTTGGACAGAGGATTTCGCTATTCAGAGAACACTTTGTATTTTGTCGCAGATGACGATGAAACGAGTATCGTATTCAGGAACCTTCTTAAAAACCGGCAATTTGTCCATCTCTTTGCCAGCAGGTATTTTACACACCTTAATACGACATTCCAGCCGGATAGGGTAAAAGCTTTTATTACCCGCGCCAAAGATATCGTTGCCCCTGAAATACCGAGACATTTTTCAAGATGGCCGAAAGACAAAGACGGCAAATCTGTTTCCGAAAGTACCTGGCGTACCTTTATCAACAATATGTACGATTTTGCAGACGCCAGACCGAACAAAGTTATCAGTGATTTACGAAATGCGTTTCATCTGCAGGGGCATCCTGTTTTACATATCCCCTCTTTGGCAAACGGTACTGTCTATCTCGACAATGTCAAACTTTCAGGATCCTTTGACGGAAACTATTTTGACGGTGCAACCGTTACCCTCAAAGCCTTGCCGAAAAAGGGCTATAAATTTACAGGATGGTCAAACGGAAGCAGTTCACAGACTATCAATCTGACTTTGCATAACGATATAACCGTAAGTGCAACGTATGAACTTGCCCAGACACCGAAAGTAGTCATCAACGAGATCAATTACGCCTCCGATAAAAATCATGACAGCGGAGACTGGATCGAGCTCTACAATAACGATACAAAAGCCATTGATCTTTCAGAATGGGTGCTCAAAGATGACAAAGATGTCGGTGCATTTACCTTTCCGGCAAATACTGTCCTGCAACCAAACCACTATATCGTGGTTACACAAAACAGGTCAGACTTTACAACACAATATCCAGGCATTACCGATATTCTCGGAGATTTCGGTTTCGGCTTAAGTAAAAAAGGAGACAGTGTCAGACTCTTTAATACACAGGGAGCTTTGACAGACAGTGTTACATTTGATAAAAACTGGCCGGATGCAAATGGAAACGGTAAAACACTTGCACTGATTGATCCAAACAGTGACAACAGTATTAGCACCAACTGGATTGCCGCTGACAATTTCGGTACCCCAGGAGAAGTGAATTAAACTTAAGAGTGTTGGGACATAATTAAAAGCAGGTAAGCCTCCGGCTCTGCCGGAGGGCTCCCAAAATCTGATAATTTCGGCAGTAGGTTAAATGTTTTTCAAGAACCCTTCAAAACTAGCAAATGCGGTTTCACAAAGTGAAAAGTTTTCTCGAAAATTCAAGAAAAGTAGGATATCAAAGATGAGTATTACATAATTGTTGATTTCAATAAAGCAAACTGCATATTATATGTATGTTTGCTTAGACTTCTTGTCTTGAAATAGCATCTTGAATATTACTTACATGTGCAGAAGGTTCTCCTAGATGATATCCTTGTGAATAATCCGCTCCTAAGCTTTTTACCTTCTCGTATACGGCTTCATTGTGTACATATTCTACAACGGTTTTACTGCCAAGCTTTTTAGAAAATGCGATGATTGCTTCTATGATAATCTGAGCATCATGACTGTGCTCAATATCTTTGATTAAAGTGCCATCTATCTTGATAAAATCAGCTTTTAAGCTGATGATATGTTCAAAGTTTGCAAAGCCTGTACCAAAATCATCAATAGCGATTTTCGATCCAAAGCTTCTTATCTTTTCGATAAATGTATTGATAAATTGATAATCTGTAATTTCTTCAGATTCAGTGATTTCAAAGATGATACGGTTTGCATGGGTGCAATCTGATAGTTTTTTGAAAATATATGCTCTAATCTCTTCATCATGAATATCTTGCACAGTAATATTAAGCGAAAAATCATAATGTGGATTCTCTTGTAACGTAGCAAAGGTATTGTCTAGTACGATTTTTGTGATATTTGTATAGAGTTTTGCTTTTTTTGCAATATCTAAGAAGAAAAAAGGTGAGATAACTTTACCATCTACGTCTATCATCCTGACGAGTGATTCGTATTTGGTAATCGTAGCATTTTGGTTGTCTATGATCGGTTGAAAATAAGTTGTAAAGCGATTATCCTCGATTGCTTCTTTGATTTTATTGATCCAGATGATATTGTTTTCATAATCTGAATCTTTATGCATATCTGGCTGATATGTTAAGAATTTTTTATGTTCAGCTTTTGCAACTTTTCGTGCTATATTGGCATATTCTAGTAAATGCTGATACTCATGTGTAGTGTCGTAAAATGAAACACCACCACTTAATGTAATACTAACACAATTTTGTGCATCACAGTCGATTGTTTTTGATTCAATATAGTTGATGATCTCTTGTAAGATGGTAGTATGATTTTCCCTGTTTAGTTTTCCCTCTTCAAATACAAGTAAAAATCCATCTGCATGTAATTTATAAAGTTTACAATCTGTTGTAGAGACTAACTTTTTTAAAAGTGAAGAGAGATGGATGAGGACTTGATCAGCGATTTTTGTACCGTAAAAATCATTGAGTTTTGCAAAATCATCGATATTTAGATAAAGCAAAATAGGGTGTTTTGCTACTTTTAAATCATCCATCAATTGGTTTCTATTTGGTAAAGTGGTAAGCAGATCAATCTTTTGTTTTTTGATCTCTTCTTTACTCTTTTCAAGTTCCGTGATATCGTGTCTGATACCAACGTATTCTATGATATTATCATCTTTGTCAAGGATAGGGATGATAGTTGCATCTACGATATAGGTACTTCCATCTTTGGCTTTATTGGGAAGTACACCTTTCCATATCTTTTTACTTTTTATAGTAGACCAAAAATCTTTAAATACTTCTTTTTCTATATCCGGATGTCGTATGATATTGTGTGCTTGACCAATCAGTTCTTTTTGGGAATAACCAGTTATTTGACAAAATTGTTTATTGACATAAGTGATGATGCCTTTAGTATTGGTTTTAGAAACGATACTGCTTTCATCTATCGCCATTTTATAACCGTTAAGAAAGGAAATGCTTTCATCAAGTGTTTGGCTCATGTGGTTAAAAGCCAACAGGGCATTTCCCAGTACATCTTTTGTAGCAACGTCAAGATGTATATCGGTTTCTCCTTTTGCAATCAGCGTTGAGGCAAGTTGTAGTTGTTCTAGATTGGAAGCGATTGAGCGATAAAATGCTATGAAGATATAAAACGCACTTAGTACAATAGCTAACAAACCTAGCAGTTTTAATACCAAATCTCTAAAAAGTGCATCATGCGATTTTTCAACAAGTAGTTTATAATTTTGTGCAAGTAAAGTGTAAAGTTGATTTTGTATATCAACAGCTTGTGTTGCTTGTTTGAAAAACATAGCACCATCATAAGTGGGTACTGTTTCAATCAAAATATGTTTGTTGATGATATCAAGAATATTGTCAAGTTTTGAGCTTGCTAACATAGTCTTTTTTTGGATAGAAAGATAATGATCCATATCTACAAGAATGTGATTGTCTATGAGATTGTTTTCATATGTTTTTGTCATAGTATAGATAGTTAGCAGATGCTCTTTTTCTTTTTTAGAAATCTGTTTTTGTGTAAAGTAACCTGTTGCAAGTCCTCTAAGTTGGGCTGTAGTCTCTTCTAAAAGGAGTAACTTCTCTTGTAGCATTTTAGCGATATAGTTTGTTTTTAGATTGTGATTGTTTTCAAACGAAGTACGCGATGATATAGTATGGATGGATTTTATAAGCGAGCTGATGATACTGCTGTGCATGGTAAAAATATCGCCAGACATAGTATGTTGTGTGATATTGTGTAATTGGATGAGTTCGATATAGCTAAGTGCTTTGATGTAAGCTTGATGATGTCTGAGTAGTTTTAGATTTTTATCATCAAAGTTTTGTAATTTGCTAAGATATTGTGATGTTTTTGTTTCATTCTCTAAAATAGCTTTTTTAAAACTTCTGTTTCCTGCTAGATAACCATTTGTAAGTCCTCTATGTTTTTGAATAAGTTGGATCAAGTCTTGAATATGTGTGATATAGGATAATCCGATGATTTGATCGTTATACATATGATGTTTTGTATAATGGTTTATAAAGAGTGCCCTTGAAGGTAGGATAAGGAGGATAAATAAAACAGAGATTGAGAGAACAAGTTTTGTCTTAAAAGGGAGTTTATTCATGATCAAAACAGCCGGTTGAACAAGTTTATCGATAAACATAAAAAACCTTTTGTTTATTTTTATAATTGGAATCCATAAGAAAAACTTTAACTAAAAAAATCAGGCATAAAAAAAGGGATTATTCAGTTTTATCCAAATAATCCCTTTTTAGAGATGTTGTAAAGCTTATGCCTCTACAGGTACAACAGAAACCTTGTTTCTTCTTTTATCTTTTACTTGAAACTTGACATGACCATCAACTAAAGCAAAAATCGTATGGTCTTTACCGATACCTACGTTTTCACCAACATGTACTTTTGTACCTCTTTGTCTGATGATGATGTTACCAGCTCTTACGAACTCGCCACCAAATTTTTTAACGCCTAGTCTACGTCCTGCTGAATCTCTATTATTCTGCGTACTACCTTGACCTTTCTTATGTGCCATATGTATATCCTTCTAAATCAAAAATATTTTTGTGCGTGATTATAGCAGTTTTTACTTAAAAATATATTACAAATATGAAGTGTTGAAGATTGGTTTTCAAGTGCGATATTGCTATAATAAGTATAATAAAGTATCTATAGGAGAGTTTATGGAAGCATTTTTACAAAAATCACAAGAAGCAGCAGCTATTTGTTCGACTCTACAACCTGGTGAAAAGAACAGGCTATTGCGTGCTATGGCAGAGGCTCTTGAAAAAAACAGTAGTGACATAATAGCCCAAAATGCCAAAGATTTAGCGTATGCCAAAGAGCATGATCTTTCATCAGCGATGATAGATCGTTTGATTTTAGACGAGGGACGTATTTTGGCGATGGCAAACTCTATCCGTGAAATAGCGTCACTAAAAGAGCCTGTAGGGCGTATATTAGAAGGGTGGCGTGTTGAGAATGGGCTTAATATCCAAAAAGTTTCCATCCCTATCGGTGTGATTGGTATCATCTATGAATCACGCCCAAATGTTACCTCTGATACGGCTGCACTTTGCTTTAAAAGCTCCAATGTTTGCGTACTCAAAGGTGGGAAAGAGGCACAGCACTCCAATGCTGTGATTGCCAACGTATTGCAAGAGGTATTGCTTCAAAATGATCTTCCAGCAGAGATCATCTCTTTGTTACCAGATGCCAGTCGTGAAGGTGTTGCACAGTTGATAAAGATGGATAAATATGTTGATCTTATTATTCCAAGAGGAGGGGAGGGACTCATACGCTATGTGAGTGAAAATGCAACTGTACCTGTTGTTAAACATGATAAAGGCTTATGTCATGTTTATATCGATGAAGATGCCTGTATCGATAAAGCACTTGATATCATCGTCAATGCAAAATGCAGAAGAACCGGAATCTGCAATACTATGGAAACACTACTGGTGGATGTCAATATCGCACCATTGATACTCTCTGAAATCCAAAAAAGATATGCAGACCATGGAACAGAGCTTAGAGGATGTGAACGTACCAGAAGCTATATAGAGATAGAAGAAGCGACAGAGGAAGATTTTGATACTGAATATTTGGATAATATCCTCTCTATCAAAGTTGTTGATGGTGTAGAGGATGCTATAGCTCATATCGCAAGATATGGCTCAGGGCACTCGGAATCCATCATAACAGAAAATTATACAACCGGTGAAAAGTTTATGAATGCGATTGATGCCGCGTGTGTCTATATCAATGCATCAACACAGTTTACAGATGGTGGAGAGTTTGGTTTTGGTGCAGAGGTTGGTATCAGTACCAACAAACTACACGCAAGAGGACCAATGGGCATCAATGATTTGACAACTTATAAATATAAAATCTATGGAAATGGACAAGTTAGAGCTTGATGCAAAGAGATGTTTTAAAGATTGAGAACCTTACTTTTTACTATACCCCTAAGAGGGTTTTGTATAAAGACTTTTCCCTCTCTCTAGCCAAAGGTGAAGTGGTTGTGATCGTAGGGGAAAGTGGTAGTGGTAAAAGCACGCTTTTTGAACTCATAACAGGAGAGTTAAAACCAGTTTCTGGAGAGATCAAAGTGGCAAAATTTGCACAGATCTTCCAAGATCCTTATAGCTCTTTTCATCCTAGTTACACTATCCTCTCTCAAATATCAGAAGTTGCAACACTAGAAAATCTCTCAGAATATCTCAAAATCCTCAATCTTGAGGAAACTCTACTTCAACAAAAGCCACATAAACTAAGTGGTGGACAACTGCAACGATGCTCTATACTACGGGCACTTTTGCAAAAACCAGATCTCATCTTAGCAGATGAACCAACCTCCGCCCTTGACAATGTCGTTCAACTCGATGTCATGAAACTATTGATGCGTTTTTTAGACAGAGTAGGGATACTTATGATCACACATGATGAGGATTTGGCGAAATGGGCAAGTGACAAGATCATCAAGATAGGGGATAAAGAAGTTATCACATAAATAATGTAAGTACTGTAAGGTTGGTGAAAACTAATCCTTTCCTTTTCAGAACTTGTATAGTTGTTAGTAGAAAAGCAAAAAAAGGAGCATTATAAGCAGGCGATGATAGAAGCTTCAGCAGATAAGCTTTATATAGAAGACATGAAAGAGATAGAAAAGGCATTTAAACATATATCTTGATATCTTTATTATTTTATCTATTATTTATTTTGCCTTTGGATAAGGTAAGTAGATGCAATCACTCTTTTGCGCGTTTTATCTTTGCGCCTAGTTTTTGTAGCTTTTCTTCCAACTTAACGTAACCGCGATCAAGGTGATAGATACGGTGTACTTTTGTACTCCCTTTGGCGATGAGTCCTGCTAGTACAAGTGCTGAACTGGCTCTAAGATCCGTTGCCATGACATCTGCACCATAGAGTTTTGCATCTCCCTCCACAGTTGCGATATGGTTATTTAAGGTGATATCTGCACCCATTCTATTGAGTTCACTAACATGCATGAAACGGTTTTCAAAGAGACGCTCTTCGATAGTGCTTGTTCCCTCTGCGATGAGTGAAAGTGCCATAAACTGAGCTTGCATATCTGTTGGAAATCCGGGGTATTCGGTTGTAGATATTTTGAGTGCTTTGATACGTGAAGCAGGTTTGATCGTGATACTCTCTTTTTCGATATCAAAGTCATAGCCCATTTCTTGAAGTTTTAGGATGATGGAGACAAGATGGGCATGATTGACGTTTTTCAGTGTGATAGCAGAGTTTGTGATAGCACCAGCACACAAATATGTACCCGCTTCGATACGATCTGGAATGACGGTAAAATCTTTCATATCGACCAATTCTCTGTTGGTTCCATAAATAACTAACTCATCACTTCCGATTCCTTCTATCGTAACACCCCCATCTTGAAGAACCTCACAAAGTTGTACAACTTCAGGTTCTTTTGCAGCATTGATGATACGGCTTTCTCCTTTTGCAAGAGCTGCTGCCATGATGATATTTTCTGTACCTGTAACTGTGATTTTATCAAAAACGATAGTTGCACCTTTTAAACCATCTGGTGCTTTGGCGATAACGTAACCTTGTTTGATCTCTATTTGTGCACCCATCATCTCTAATGCTTTTAAATGCAGATCAATAGGTCTTTGACCAATGGCACAACCACCAGGAAGGCTTACTTCACAGATGCCAAATCGTGCGAGTAGTGGTCCTAAAGTCAGGATGGAAGCACGCATTTTACGTACGATGTCGTAGATAGCCGTGGTATTGTTGATTGTCGTAGCATCTATGGTTGCTTGTTTGTCTTTGTAAGTATAAGTTGCACCAAGATTTTCTAAAAGTTTTAACATAGTATAGATGTCATTGACTGGGGGAAGGTTGTGTATCGTGATAGGGTGTTTTGCAAGTATTGTTGCAGCTATGAGTGGAAGTGCTGCATTTTTTGCACCATCTATCGTAACTGTTCCGTTAAGTTTATTTCCGCCTTGTATCTCTAAATAATCCAAATTATCATTCCTTGGCTTTTCTTTTTATTATAACTATATTTTGTAAAGATATACTTGACTGTGACGATACTTAGTGAATAGTTTTATAAGGAGTGTTATTATGTCAGGTAAACGTTGTTTTTTGAAGCCTTTTTTCTTTCTGTTATGGATTTTTTTTCTTCTTTGGGGCTGTCAAAAGAGTAGTGAACCTGATCGTGCCGATTTAATCACTGAGCATTATGGAAAGCTTCTTACACCGGAGGGTAAAAAGATTTATTTTGGAGCATATGCAGATTTTGGACCAGCAGAAGATGATGTAACGGCTAAAAAGATACAAAGTTTTGAAAAACTTGCAGGTAAAAAAATTGCTTGGGCGTATTTTTCAAATCAGTGGGATGAGGGGATAAAGTATCCTAAAAAGAAAGTACATGAAGTATACAACGCAGGAAAGACACCATTTATCCGTTTGGTTCCACGTGTAGACAATGGCACAAATGAAACTTCACAAGATCCCGTATATAAAATGCAAAGTTTCATTGATGGTGACTTTGATGATGATATCCGACAGTGGGCGAAAGATGCAAAAGCTGATAAAGTACCACTTTTACTTGATTTTGGGTTTGAAATGACAGGATTTTGGATGCCATGGAGTGGTTTATATTGTGGTGGAGCGACAACAGATGGTTATGGAGATCCAACATATCCGGATGGTCCAGAGCGGTTTCGTGATGCCTATAGGCATATCATTGATATCTTCAAACAAGAACACGTTGATAATGTAACATGGTTTTTTCATCCGGATATCCAGCGTTTACCGGATGAAGAGTGGAATAGTGCAAAATATTATTATCCCGGTGATGATTATATCGACTGGATTGGTTTGAGTGTCTATGGGGTACAGTTTACAGATGAAGATTGGATTTTGTTTTCTGAGTCCATAGCCCAGACTGCCCAAAATATCAATGAAATTACAACGGCAAATAAACCTATTGCTATTTTAGAATTTGGTGTAACTGATGGACGAGCTGATGGGACAAAAAAAGCTTGGCTTACAGATGCCTTTGATACTATCCTCAATGGTACTGATTTAAATATCCGTGCGATTTCATATTGGCATGAAAGTTGGGAAAATAAAGATGGTACACATACTACTCTGAAGATTGATTCTTCTAAAAAAAGTTTGGAAACATTTAGAGCATTGATTAAAAATGATCGTTTTGTTTCAGAGTGTCGGTTTGAAAAGTTAGCAAAGTAAAAAAAGAGAAATCTCATCAGCCAAAAAATAGTTTGGATTAAAGAGTGTATTCCTTTCTAAGATGAGCTTTTTTTCAGCGATAAGATCATGTGCTTTGGATTGTTGCTGGGGTGTCAATAACTGCATATGTACACCGACCATACTTCTTAATCCCAGCAAGACTTTTTCACTTTGGATCGCTTCTTTGTCAAGTGATTCTTCTTTTATATCAAATGGATTTTTGATATAACCTTCTATAGAAGAAGAGGGGTAAAAACGCTTGTTTTGTAAAAAGCCTACTGCTCCGCTACCAATGCCGATGTAATCTTTATATTGCCAGTAACCGAGATTGTGTTTTGAGTGATAGAGTCCAAAGTTTGAGATTTCATATTGGGGCAAGTGTGTTTTAATCTGTTTTGTAAACCAGTAAGCCAGATTCTCATCATCATCACTCACATGAGGTGTATCAAAAAATTTTGTATTTTCTTCGATCGTTAGGGAGTATGCACTAAGGTGGTTGATAGGAAGTGTCAGAGCAGTTTTTAAATCTTCTTCTAAAAGTGTTTTGGTATCGATGTGTGTACCGTAGATGAGGTCTATGGAGATGTTTTCAAAACCACATGATTTGGCAAGATTGGGTGCTTGTATAGCAAGATTGGATGTGTGATTTCTGCCTAAGAGTTTGAGCTTTTGTTCATGAAAACTTTGTACGCCAAAACTAACACGATTGACACCCAGTTTATACATACCTTCAAGCCACGCTTGTGTAGCTGAGTTTGGATTTGCTTCGGTTGTGATTTCAGCATTTGGATCTAAATAGGGTGTGATTTTTTCGAAAAAAGGGCTATAAAGTTCTGCTTTTATAGTAGAAGGTGTTCCTCCTCCGATAAAAAATGTTTCGATACTTTCGGTGTGGACATCATATCTTTCAAGTTCTTCTTCTAATTGTCGTAGGATCGCCCTCATATAGGTATTTTTAAGATGGTGCTGATCGACATAAGAGTTAAAAGCACAGTAGTGACATTTGCTGTCACAAAAAGGGATATGTAGATATAAAAGCAGTTTTAACCTTTTTTGAAATGATTTTTAGATAGTATATCATAAATTATAAGAGGGAGTGTATATGTCAACAGCAAATAAAGCCAAAACATACAGACCAAATGTTGCTGCTGTGATAGTATCACCGAGGTATCCTCAGGTCTGTGAAGTATTTATAGCCAATCGTAGTGATTTTCGTAACGATGTGTGGCAGTTTCCTCAGGGTGGTATTGATGAAGGTGAAACACCTTCAGATGCACTATATCGTGAGTTACTTGAAGAGATAGGGACAAATGAAGTAGAAATATTG
Source organism: Campylobacterales bacterium (assembly GCA_027056215.1). Classification (GTDB taxonomy): domain Bacteria; phylum Campylobacterota; class Campylobacteria; order Campylobacterales; family QNZT01; genus QNZT01. The sequence continues at coordinate 14,453 of JALULO010000027.1, forward strand.
TGTGAACATCCCCACTGGATGAGTTATGATTTTCCTAATAAAGCAACCAAAAAGCGTTATCCTTTTGATGGACAGACACAGAAATACTTTTTAGTGAAGTTAAAACCAGAAGCCAAAATTACACTTGATACTGATGTGCCAGAGTTCAACGATTACAGATTTGTGGGAATTGATACTTTGTTTGATTATATTACATATATGAAAAAACCGATATATAAAAAAGTTCTTGATTATTTTAAAAAAGAGGGTTTTTTATCTTGATATGTAAAATAGGAAAAGAGTAAATGTTAATAGTACAAAAATATGGTGGAACCAGTGTTGGGGATTTGGAGCGTATCCAAAGTGTCGCAAGTAGGATAGTCAGAGCTAAGAAAGAAGGCAAAGATGTCATTGTAGTGGTTTCTGCGATGAGTGGAGAGACCAATAAATTGACATCTTTTGCAAAACATTTTAGTAAAAACCCCTCAGCACGTGAAATGGATTTGCTTTTGAGTGCTGGTGAGCGGGTGACAAGTGCTCTTTTGGCAATCGCATTGCAAGAGATGGGCTTTGAGAGTATCGCTTTAACAGGGAGGCAAGCGTGTATCTTGACCGATAGTGTACATACCAGTGCACGGATAGAAAGTATAGATACAGCTGTGATGAAACAACATATATCAGAAGGTAAGATAATCGTTGTTGCTGGTTTTCAAGGTATCACAAAAGATGGTGAAGTTTCTACACTTGGGCGTGGAGGTAGTGATTTAAGTGCAGTTGCTATCGCTGGAGCTATGGATGCGGATTTATGTGAGATCTATACTGATGTAGATGGTGTTTATACGACAGATCCTCGTATCGAACGTAGTGCAAAAAAGATTGATAAGATATCCTATGATGAAATGCTGGAATTTGCTTCCATGGGGGCAAAAGTTTTACAAAACAGATCTGTTGAACTTGCAAAAAAACTGAATGTCAACCTTGTAACCAGAAGTAGTTTTAGCGATAATGAAGGTACACTTATTACAAAGGAAGAAAATATTATGGAAGAACCGATTGTAAGCGGCGTTGCATTGGATAAAAATCAGGCAAGAATAACTTTAAGAAGTATTAGAGATGAACCAGGAATAGCAGCAAAAATATTTTCTGCATTGGCTGAAAACAATATCAACGTGGATATGATTATCCAAAATGTAGGACAAGATGGCAATGCAAATATCGGTTTTACTGTTTCTGAAAATGAATTGGATAGAGCCATAGACTTGATGGAATCACTAAGTGCTTCAGAAGATCTTGAATTTGATTCAAATATCGCGAAAGTTTCTATTGTCGGTGTGGGAATGAAGTCTCACAG
>JALULO010000028.1 GCA_027056215.1 Campylobacterales bacterium
CGTAATTTTATGAATTATTGTCAATATTCTAAGATAAGTCAATAATTATTGACTTAGATAATCTTTTTTGTTACTATGTAGATGAATTTAACTGCAAGGAGCAACAAATGATTACCCCACTACGACTAACAGGCTTGAGTTTTTTAACCGTGATGATATTGGCAGGATGCGGAGGTCAAGTTACCAATGCAGATAAGAAGTTACAATCTGCACATATGCCTAATATAACAGCAATCAAAACATTTAGAGACGTGGATACTCCAGATTCTGCGGAGTATAAAAAGTATATGCAGATATATGATTTAGCTTCAGATGTATATGGATTAGATAAAGATAGCAGTAAAGTGACTTTTCATATCAACAAAGATGCAAATTTGCACTATCAAGTTTTTATCGATGTAGATAGTAATAAACAAACAGGATACTATGAACCATGGATACCAAATGCAGGTGCAGAGTATCTTCTTGAGGATAATGTCTTATTTAAATATGCAGGTACAGGTGGTTCTCATGACTGGAACTGGGAAGTTATTAATTACCAAATTAGTGATGGTAAACTAATAGATGCCGAATCAGGAGAGAAGATAGATATCTCAGAAGCAAACTCTTATGGGGTACTTTTGGAAAAAAACTGGGAGTATAAAAACTTTTTAGGATATAGACATATGTATGACAATTTATCATCTGTTCAATACACTCCAGTGCATGAAGAGCCACATCATCTTGGTAACGTTTTTTCTTATAAAAATGATAAAAACTTCTATGTAAAAATGCCAACTATAGAAAATGTAAGTTATTATAACTGTAAGTTTGAAGTAGGAGGCAAGAAATTTTCTACAGAGGGAAGTACACTCTTTGATGCAAATGGCAATAATCTGACAGATGATCTTGTATATGAAGCCGATATCGAAGCTTATAAACATAGTGCACTTACTATTTTACCTAAGCAACTTGTAGGTGATGGAAGCTTGAAAATAACATCCATAGAGTTTAGAGACAGTAACTGGGGATTGGTTGGAAAATATAACGGAAATTCAGATACTCCACCACAACAAGGTAAATACGTCAATACTAAAAAAACTAGTACATTTGTCAGAAATGGAGAAAATATAACAAGTATACACTACTATGACTATAACAATAAAGGCAATATTACTCTAGCCAAGTATGATAGGAATGCAGATGATGTTATAGATGATACAACAAAATATAGTTACAAATATGATAATAGTGGACATATTATATCCAAAATAACTACTTATCAGAATGGCTCTACAAGTGAGACGACATATACTTACGATGAAAATGGACTTTTAGTCTCAAAAATAGAAAGTACTAGCAAAACGACATATACGTACAATGAAAATGGTAAAATTATTGAAGAAAAATCATTTTCGCACGATGAAATAAATCATATCATAAATTATACTTATGATGAGAATAATAATCGTGTAACTATGCAAGCTTTTGATGCTTTTCTTGATCAAAATGGTGTTTTAGTTAAAGAGATAGAGTTAGATGAGAAGTATACATACAATGATAAAAACCAACGTATCAGACTTGAAGGTTCTTACAATGATGCGAATGATGCCGATGACAGGTATACATATGATGAAAATGGTAGGCTTATAGAGACACGCAGTCTCGGTTATGATGATGATGGACAAACACATAAAATAACATATACATATGATGAAAATGGTAATCTGATAAGTGAAAAAGATGACGCAAATATGGATGGTTCAGTAGAATATGAAACAACTTATTCGTGGAAAAAGCTTTGATTTAAAGAATGTTTTAACGGGAAATTTCCCGTTAAGATGTAGGGAATATTTTATTTTACCAGTTTACCTTTCCAGCCAAACATGATGCCTCCATTTAGCTCTTTTACTTCTTTGTAACCTACCTGTTTTGAGAGGAAATCTCCGACTATTTTAGTGCGGCTTGCAGTTCTACAGTAGATGATGATGGGTTTATTTTTATCGGGTGCGACTTTATGCAAGGCTTTTAAAAATTTATTTACATCATAATTGCCTTTTTCATCAAAAAACATAATTTTATGCGCACCGGGGATAATACCTGTCTCTTCCCACTCACCTGGTGTTCGGATGTCAATAACTGGTGCATTTTTAGCCTGTAAAGTTTCTAACTGTTTGGCATCTATATCTTGAAAATCTGCAAATACAAATAGTTGTAAAGCGATTAATATTAATAATATTTTTTTAATCATACTCTTTTTCCTCTTTTTTTAAGTCTACATATTGTTGTAGTAACTCTAAAAACACAGGTGCTTTTGCACCACCTCTTAATGGCTCATCTAACTTTTCCTTTGTTTTTGGTTCAATAAAGAAAAATGTTGGTGTGACAAAAGTATCAAATTTTTTTGGATAAGTTTTATCACCAAGATTGACTTCTACCGATATAAAATATTTTTTCATATAAGTTGTTACATTTTTATCTTTGAGTGTATTATTTTTCATATAGATACACATCGGACATCCGTCTTGTGAAATCATAAGCATCAAAATCTTATCTTCTTCTTGCGCTTTTTTTAAGCCTTCTTGATAATTGTTTAAAAAGAGTGTTTCAGATGCACTAAGTATAGTATTTGCAAACAATAAAAAGAGTACGCTTGTTGCTATGATATATTTTTTCATAAGTGTACTTTTGGTTTTTGTTGGCAGGGCATATGGTTAGGGCAGGGAGCGATTGTCGTATTTTGATCTAAGGCACTGTCCTTCTGGGTTTCGCCAGCTGCTTCATGCAAAATACTTAGAAATTGAGTAGGTCTAAAACCTCCAACTTTTTTAGGAATAACTTCATGTAGTGTCATCGGATCGATAAAAAAGAATGTTGGTGAGTCTATAGATGCAAAACGTTGGGGATAATAATCTTTTTCAATATCTTTGATAACCACATAAAAATGTTGATTTAAGTAGTCTAAAATGGCTGGTCTTTCAAATACGATATCTTTCATATAGTTGCACACTGGACACCCTTGATAACTCATCATAACCATAACAAGTTTGCTATCCTGCTTTGCTTTGTAAAGTGCATTTTGATACGAATAGACTGTTTGAAGCTCGTTTGCATATATAAATGTAGACATAAAAAGTGTGATCGTTACAATAAGTTTTTTCATACCCTGTTAATCCTTTATAAAAATAATACAGTATTATAACACACGAAAGTGTAATTATTGTGATTCCTGAAAAGAAAATGTTATATATTGTACTAATTCATATTTCGATATGATTTATCATTATGAAAAATGTATCGTTAGATAAACTTATCATTTGTCCTGAATGTCACACTTTGCATCGGAGAATCAAACTTAAAAAAGCAAAATTTGCTTATTGTGATGTGTGTGAAAAAGTACTGTACCAATGCCATGATGATTTGATTGAAAAAGCACTTGCTTTGGCTATTGCTACGTTGATTACGTTTATAGTCGCAAGTTCATTTAGCATAGTAGAAATTGAGATCAATGGTATTTGGCAAGATTTAACATTGCCTTTTGTTTTTGTTACACTCTTTCATGAAGAGTTTTTTGTTGTTGGTTTGATTGTCAGCTTTCTTATCTTTTTTGTACCGCTTTTGTATATCGTGATATATACTTATGTGATGATACTTTTATATCTTGGACGTGGATATGACTTGACACGAAAACTTTTAATCGTTTTAGCCATGTTAAAGCCGTGGAATATGATAGAAATATTTTTAATCAGTATTCTTGTGGCATTGGTGAAACTCATCGGTTATGCACAGATTACGTTCGGTGTTGCTTTTGGGGCATTGATTGTTTTCATACTGTTAGATATCTATTTAACAAAAAAAATACAGCTTACAGATCTATGGGATTTACGTGATGAGGTATTTGATGCCAACAGATAAGTTTATTGCCTGTCCCATTTGTAATGCAGTCAATTATGATACGGCAAAAGAGGTGGTATGTCGGCGTTGTAAACATAAAATCTATCATCATCAACACAAAAGTTATCAGCAAAGTTTTGCTTTATTAATCACCGCGATGATTTTATACATCCCTGCAAATATTTACCCTATACTTATAACAAGCCAATTTGGCAAAAAAGAAGAAAATACGATTATTGGAGGTATCATCTCTTTATGGGATCATGGTTCTTACCCCATAGCATTGATTATTTTATTTGCATCTGTTTTTGTGCCTATTGTCAAATTTATTATGCTACTCTATCTTTTAATCACCGTAAAGATAGAGACAAAATCTTCTTCTATAGATAAACATAAGCTCTTTTATATCACAGAGGTGATTGGTCCATGGTCTATGGTGGATGTGTTTGTAGTGGCGATTTTGGCAACATTGGTACACTATACATATGTGAGTATTATCCCTGGTGTCGCATCTACTGCTTTTGCGTTGATGGTGATTTTAACGATGCTTTCGGCACATAGTTTTGATACGAGAATGATTACGGAGGAAAAAGATGCAAGTGCATGAACCAAAACGTGAGAAAAAAAATAAATTTTCTTTTTTGACTTCTATTTGGATAGTGCCTATTATGGCATTTTTGATCTCCATGTGGCTGGCATATCAGTACTTTGCAAAGCTAGGTCCAGAGATAAAAATATCGTTTAAAAATAACAGTGGTTTAAGTGCCAATCAAAGTTACATCAAGTATCGTGATGTCTCTATAGGAGTTGTCAAAGATATATCACTCGATGAAAATGGTAAAGGTGTTATCGTAACCGCACGTATCAACAAAGAGGCTGAACGCTTTTTAAATGATTCAACAAAGTTTTGGATAGTCAAACCCGAAGTAGGGACAAGTGGCATCACAGGACTTGATACCTTGATATCAGGAACCTATATACAGATGTATGCCCAAAGCAAACAATCAGATGCCGTGAAAAAACAGTTTGTCGGTCTTGAAAAACCTTATATCGATAGAAACAATGACACAGGGTATCGTTATCATCTTAGTGCTCCTGATTCACGAAATTTACACGCAGGGAGTCCTGTATATTATCGTAAACTTCGGGTGGGAGAGGTGGAGCAAGTTGCACTCTCAAAAGATGGACAAAGGGTAAAGTTTGAGGTTTTTATCAAACATCCTTATACAGAATATATCAGCAAAGAGACACAGTTTTGGTTGATGAGCAATATCAGCTTTAGCTTTAATCACTCAGGATTTAACCTTGATATGGCACCTATGTCTCATGTCTTAAATGGTGGTATTACATTTGATACACCTGCCAAAATCGTTCATGAACCACAACAAGGAATTAGTTGTATCTTTTATCTTTATAAAGACAAGCTTGCTATGCAAAAGAAACGTATCGGGTATGGCAAAACCCATGAGTATCACTACTTCTTATTGGCAGATGAACCTATTGCCAAGTTAGATGTTGGTGCACCTGTAGAGTTTTTTGGATTTCAAGTAGGCAGTATCATCGCGATGAATTCGCATTTTGATACCAAAATGAAAAAAATTATCTCGACCGTCGAAGTAGTTATTGATACTTCCGCGTTTGCTGATAAAGTGGATAAGACAACACAAGATACGAAGATATTTTTTGCCAAAGCTGTTGAAAAAGGGCTTCGGGCACGCATAGCACAAAGTGATCCTATCACAGGAAGCCAATATGTAGAACTGGTTTATGAAGGCAAAGAGGGGCAAAGGACAATCTCTAAAATGGGTAACAAAGAGATCATCCCATCCATATCAAACAACGATGTAGATATCGCACAAAAAGTTTCCGTTATTCTCGACAAAGTCAACGCACTAGATATCAACGGTCTTGTTGATACCTTGCAAAAAGCGATCAAAGACAACTCTACACAAAGTGTCAAAGTACTCAAAGAGTTTAGCATCGTTGCAAGAAACTTTAGAAAGATATCTGCTGATCCTGCGATCAAAAAACTACCTTCTACATTGTCACAAAGTGTTGTCAAATTACAAAAAACCCTAGATTCTGTCAATGCCCTTTTACAAGGTGATGGTGACAAATCCGCTCTTTCAAGAGAGTTGACTATCACACTCAAAGAACTTACAAAAGCATCTAGATCGATAGAAGTATTGACACAAAAACTCAACAAAAAACCCAATGCACTTATTTTTGGAGACAGATAGATGAGATATATAGTAAGTTTTATTTTTTTAGTGATCTTTATCAGCGGTTGTAGCGCAAAACAGTACTACATGATTTCAACACCGCATACCATACCAAGTACAAATCATATTGGGCAAAAAACCATAGGCATAGAGAGTATTGAGTTACCTGCTTATCTCTCCATGGACAAAGTAGTCGTGCAACGTGATGATAATCGCATTGTTTACCTAGGCGATGCACACTGGGCTGTCAATATGGGAGATGATTTGACAAATGCATTGATCTTTGATTTGCAAAAAAGTCTTAAAGGTAGTAAAATATTTCACTATCCTTGGGAAAGTAGGACAAAGATTGATATGCTTGTGGTGATCAAAATCAAACGTTTCATCGCTTACAAAGGCTATGTTTACTTAGATGCTGTAGTGCGGATCAACAATGACGATAAAATCATTTCGTTAAAAGAACCTGTCAATATGCATGAAAGCTCTAAAATAGTAGAGGGCATGAAAAAGGCATTTTTCGCTTTTGAACGTGCAGTAGTTGATGCATTAGACGATATACGTATATCAAAACAACAGAGGTAAACAGATGGCAAAACTACGTGTTGGAATACTGATCGATGATAAAGCTTTACCACGGTATCAAGCAGAAGTGATTGAAACATTGCAAAAAAGTGACTGGTGCGAGATAGCACTTTGTGTTAAAAAACAAAAAAGCTATGATCCTTATGCTAAATCTTCACGCTATACGCTTTACAGAGCATTGCAAAAGTTTGATGCTTCACTTTTTGGCAGAAGTACGCCTTACCTTTCAACTGTATCTATAGAGAGTTTTGTAAAAGAAGTTGCGTTACTAGAAGTCACGACAAAAGAGAGTGATTTTTTTGATCAAACAGCCCAAAAAGATATAACAAATATCGAAGAAAAGAAGCTAGATGTTTTACTTAACTTTGGATTTAAGCAGATTGATGATGAGTTGATCAAAGTAGCAAAATATGGCATATGGCAATTTCACCATACCAATAGACCCGCTGCATTTTGGGAAGTGGTAGAAGATATACCCTATACTGAAGTGACACTACAACGCCTTGGCAGTGGGGTAACACCTGGTTTTATACTCGATCGTTTTCGCACGGTAACCCATCATAAATCGATGCGAAAAAATTATGAATCTATCTTGTGGCGTTCTCACATGCTAATGGTGAAAAATCTTCATGCACTTGCCCAAAAAGGAGAGGAATATTTTGCAGATAAAGAGGTTAAAACTTTCTTTTACGATCTGCCACCTGTAGAAAAATCATCTGAAAAAAAGTTCCCCGATCTGCGTTTTACATTTCATGATGATTTAGGCAAAAATGCTCCGACAAATATCCAAACCCTAAAAGCTTTTTGTAAACTATTGGCTAAGTATACAAAATTTACAGCAAGAAGATTTTTCAAGATGGATCGCTGGATCATCCTTTTTAGTGAAAATACAGAGGGCAAAATCAATCCTGACTTATCAACATACAAACGCTTGCCTTTACCTTCGATCGACTACTTTCAAGCAGATCCATTTATGGTGGATGAAGGTGATAAGACCTATCTTTTCTATGAAGAGCTAGATTATAAAACACTCAAAGGCTACCTCTTGGTAAGTGAATATGATGAAACGAAAAAAACTTTTGTCAATCCGCAAGAGGTTTTGAAAAAAGAGTATCACCTCTCTTATCCAAATGTCTTTAAACATGAAAATAAATACTACATGATCCCCGAAACCAACGAAAATAAAACAATCGATCTTTATGAAGCAGAACAGTTTCCTACAAAATGGAAAAAAGTACGTACCATGATCGATAACATCACAGCAGTAGATGCAACACTTTATCAAAGAGATGGTAAATGGTGGATGTTTGTTAGTGAAGTTGAAAAAGAGGGGTTTTCACTAAACGATACACTATCGATCTACTATTGTGATGACTTTAGGACAGATATATGGAAATCCCATCCAAATAACCCTGTTGTGACAGATGTCACCTGTGCTAGACCTGCTGGAAATATCATCGAATCAGAAGGAAAAATCCTCCGTCCAGCCCAAAACTGTAGTGGTGTATATGGACGAGGATTGGTCTTCAACGAGATCTTGGAACTCACTGAGACAACATACAAAGAGAGAGTAGTACAGCAAATCAGATCAGATTTCGCCGATGATCTTGTGGCAGTGCATACCTTTAATCACTCAAAACGCTTTAGTGTGATAGATGCGATCAAAGGAAGATAGTCAAAACCCGTAAATCTTCCTAAATAGGTTGACAATTGGATCAAATTCACCACTTTTTTCAAACTGGTGTGATTTGGATTTAACACGTACAGAAGGCGTGTGGTTAGTTTCATGTGTATGTAGCAAAGGCGTGAAATCCTGTATACCCTCTAGTTTTGCCCACTCCATGATTTGACGAAGTTCACCACTATCTAGCCAGTAGCCATGTGCCTTACAACGATCGATAATCACACCACTTTTACCTTGATAGTTGATACGAAGCATCATCTTTCTGCACTCGGGACACTTTTTATAATGTATCTTTTTTTCACGGACAAGAGGATTGTTTTGAACGTCATGCAGTCGTTTAAAATCATAACGTTCTGATTTTTTGATTTCACTTTCCATGATCTCTTCAAGTTCACCAAAATCTAAAAAGATACCGTCACAATGTTTACATTGCTCGATATATAAACGATTAGACTCATCGATGAGGTATGTATCTAAGAGTACATCACAGTTAGGACATACACGATTTGGATTTTCATGAACATCAAAAGACTTTTTCAAATCGATAGCATTTCTCACACCACAATATGGACAGATGATACCTTCGATAGGAGCACCACAGTTTTGGCAGTTATATGTCATCGAAGCACCTTTGTCATTTTAAAACAATATCGGAGTTTTGTGAAAATTGTGTATAATACAGTCATTAAGAGGCTATCAGACTCCTAAACAAAAGGAATAAAAATTGGACTATCAAGCTATATTGGAAGAGATATATGAAGAGATCAAACCAGAGATTGGGAGGGGGAAAGTAGCGGACTATATTCCTGCCCTTTCCAGTGTAGATCCCCAACAGTTTGCCTTTTCGATTGTAACAGCAGATGGCGAAAGGTTTAATGTAGGAGAGAGTCAAAAACAGTTTTCCATACAAAGTATCTCTAAACTTTTTGCATTTACCCTTGCACTTGATATCTATAGTCGTGATCTTTATAAAAGAGTAGGCGTAGAGCCATCTGGAACACCTTTTAACTCACTCGTACAGCTAGAGTATGAGCAAGGCATACCCCGAAATCCTTTTATCAATGCCGGAGCACTCGTGATAACAGATAGTCTTATCACGCACTATAAAGATGATTACAAAGCATTTGAAAAGATCATCAACTTTATCCGTGATATCTCCGATGACCCAACTATCAGTTTTGATTGTGAAGTTTCAAGCTCTGAGATGGAACACGGATATAGAAACCTCTCCCTTGCCAACCTCATGAAAAGCTTTGACAACCTAAATAATAATCCTGCAACAGTTGTTCAAACGTACTTCAAGCAGTGTGCCATGAGTATGAGCAGTGAAAAACTCTCCCGTGCCATACTCTATCTCGCAAATGGAGGAACAGATCCACTGACACAAAAGATATATATAACCCCGCAACAAACCAGAAGGATCAATGCCGTTATGCTTACATGCGGACACTATGATGCTTCAGGAGAGTTTGCTTTTCATGTAGGACTGCCCGGAAAAAGTGGGGTCGGTGGTGGAATCGTAGCAGTTGTACCTGGTAAAATGGGCATCTGCGTCTGGTCACCATCTCTAAACAAATACGGCAACTCACACGCCGGAACGCTAGCCTTAGAAAAGTTTGTCGAAAAGAGTGGACTATCGATCTTTTAAAGAGAGTTATAAGAAAAAAAGCATTATAATCACGCCCTAAATGTCCTGACGTACACAAAAACTTGTGGCCCGTTCGTCTAACGGTTAGGACTCTGGCCTCTCACGCCGGCAATAGGGGTTCGAATCCCCTACGGGTCACCAACTACTTCGATATATTTTGCTTGTTTTTTTGATAAAAAATAGTCTAATACAATTTTATGTTATAATCAGGGAAACAAAAAGGTGTGGAGATGCTAACTAAAGAAAATATATTAACTATCTTAGCATTATATAAGCAAGAGCATAGTCAAAAGTATGGTGTAGAAGAGATTGGACTTTTTGGCTCGTATGCTAGAGAAGAAGCAAATGAAAGTAGTGATGTAGATGTCTATATCAAACTAAGTAAAAGCAATCTTTTCTTACTCTCTCGTATTCGTATAGACCTAGAAGAGATTTTAGGCACACATGTAGATATAGTTGAAGTCAGAGATAGTATGAATGATCACCTAAAAAAGCACATTGAACAAGACGCATTAAGTGCATAAAGAGAAATTGGTAAAAGAGATTTTGTCTCAAATTGAAGAGGCTATAGAGACTATAAAATCTAGATTTGAACCAGTAAATAGTGTTGATTATTTTTTAGATACATCTTACGGAAAAGAGAAACTAGATAGCATCTGCATGCTATTTATTGCTATTGGAGAGAGTTTAAAAAATATTGATAAATTAACTGACAAAAAACTCTTGAATCAATATACTCAAATAGACTGGAAAGCTATCAAAGGGATGAGAGATGTACTTTCTCATCACTATTTTGATATAAATGCAGAAGCAGTTTATGATGTTTGTACCGAAGATTTAGATACTCTTCATATGGTTATAAAAGAGATGATTGACGCTTTCAAAAAACTTTAAACATTAGTCACTCATAGATTCCAATACGAAACTTATATGAGTCACCAAATGGTTTTATTCCCCATCATATTCACTCCGTAACATCCCATAATCATGTATATCCAGATATTTGTCACCTTTTTTAAAGTGGGCTCTTCTGATGCCTTCGTGTTTTAGTCCTAGTTTTTTTATGACATTTCCAGAGGCTGGGTTGGTGTGAAAGTGTGCACATGCGATGCGGTGGAGGTTTAGGGTTTCAAAGCCGTAAACGAGTAGTCTTCTGGTTGCTTCAGTTGCATATCCTTTACCCCAATACGCTTTTCCTAACCAGTATCCCAAAGTGCCGTGGTTGTGATCGGTTGATATATCTAAACCACACATACCTATAAAAGTATCATCCTCTTTTAAAAATATGCCAAATCGAGACTCTCCATTTTCTTTGGAAAAGATATCTTGTGTTTGGGTGATGAATTTTTGTGCATTTTCTAAGTGGTAAGGATAGGGTACGCGTGAGAGGTTTTTTGAAACATCTTCATCTTGTAGCAGTTTTGTCATCGCTTCTGATACGGATAGAGTGGGGACTTTTAAAACCAACCTTTCGCTCTTTAGGATCGGATATTTCATGGTAAACTCCTGTTCTTTGGTATATTGTCAAGATGTTATCATTGGGCTAAATGCTTTTGTGCTGACTCTTATAGATTGTCCTATTTTTAAACTTTGTACTTCTTTGCTGCTTACGACAACTTCGACTAGTTGTTGACCAATGGATATGATAGCGATATAGATAACGTCTACTTTGATGATATCTAAAAGCTCTCCTTCAAACGAAAACTTTTGGCTACCGCTTGTTTGAAGAAGTATATCTTTTGGTGTGCCGTCTTTGATGATAGCTCCTTTTTCTAAAACGATGGCTCTAGCAGAGAGGCGGTAGATTTCGCTTGGATCGTGGCTGACGAGAATTGTTGTTGTATTGAACTCTTTGTGTAGTGTAAGTATCTCGTGTTGGAGTTTGGTTCTCATCGTCGGATCAAGTGCTGAGAGGGGTTCATCCATCAAGAGTAGTTTTGGTCTGTTCATCATCGCTCGGCAAAGGCTGACACGCTGTTTTTGTCCACCACTGAGGGTGTTTGGGAGTCTATCTTTAAGTGTATAAAGTTGGGTTATTTGCAGTAAATGTTTTGCAAGGATCTCATTTTTTTGAACAAAAAGGAGATTTTGGAGGATACTCATGTTGGAAAAAAGTGCGTAGTCTTGAAAGACAAATCCGATCTTTCTCTTTTGTGGGGATAATATTTTTTTGCCATCTAACCAAGTTTCACCGTCAACTGTGATCTTTCCTTGTGCTTCTTCGAGTCCTGCAAGGATACGTAAGAGTGTTGTTTTGCCACTACCGCTTGAACCTGTAAGTGCTATGAAATCACCTCTGTTGATGTGCAGTTTTGCAGCTAGTTTCATCTCTCCGCTGATACCGTGGAGTTTTTTTTGTACGTCTATATCTATCATGTGTGTAGACCGATTCTGTTATTGTGATGTCGGTTAAATATATAGACGCTAAAAAGTACGACAAAGCTGATGATGAGCATCAGAGCACTATAGATATGTGCAGATTTATAATCCATAGTTTCGACCATTTCGTAGATCGCTACACTGGCTACTTTGGTTTCTCCTGGGATACTTCCACCCACCATAAGTACAACACCAAATTCACCAACAGTATGGGCAAAAGTTACGATGATAGCAGTCAATAGAGCTGGTTTGATATTGGGTAAGGCAACTTTAAAAATGGTTTGTATTTTGCTTTTACCGGCGACGTAACTTGCTTCGAGCATATTTTTATTGAGACTTTCAAAACCACCTTGTAAGGGTTGTAACATGAAAGGAAATGAGTAGAGTGCACTAGCCACAACAAGTCCGGGAAAGCTAAAGACAAGTTTTAAATCAAAATATTTCTCAAAAAACACTCCTATGGGAGAGTTTTGAGAAAGTGCTACAAGGATATAAAAACCAAGTACTGATGGGGGAAGAACGATAGGCAACGCGGTGATAGCTTCTAGAAATGGTTTTGCGTTTGATTTTGTTTGGGATAGATACCACGCAAGGGGGAGTGCTATGAGAAACAGAACAACGGTGGTGGTTAAAGCTAGTTTAAATGAAAGTAAAAAAGGTTCTAAGTTTATCTCTTGGAAAAGTTTAACCATCCAAAACCTCTTTGATAAAAAGTTCACTCTCGGGGATCAACGCTATTACATGATCTTTTGTAGTGAGTTGCATCTTTTGTGTTTGTTCTTGTGTGATGATAGCTTCTAGTGTAGTATCTGAAAAATGCAGTTTGATACTGCTTAAAAGTTTTCCATTATCGATAGAATCGATAGTTGTTTGTAGTTGGTTTGCACAACTTATCGCATCATTTAGGTTTTTGGCGATGGTGATATGGGTAGGTTTGACTGCCAGATTTACTTTTGTACCGACTTGTATAGTTTCATGCAACTCTAGGCTCATCATGCAAAGTGTTTGTCCGTGTGTATCAAACTTTACGAGGTGTAAGTTATCACAATTTTGTATCTCTGTGATGGTTGCGGGTATGCTACTCATGGCGTTTGATATCCATACTCTTTGAGTATCTTTTTTGCTTCTTTGCTTTGCATGAAAGTATAAAATGCTGCTACTTCACTATTTGCTTTAGCACTTTTTAAGATGACGATACCTTGATCGATTGGTTTGTATAGTGTTGGATTTACGTCACTCCAGTGAATACCTTTTTTATACTGAGTCATATGAGGGCTATAGAGTGCAGACTTGGCGATGAAGCCTATATCCGCAGCTTTGATTGCATAGGTGAGTGTTTGTGAGATGGATTCGCCATAGACAAACTTATGTTTGATAATTTTATAGATACCACTTTTTTGTAGGGCTTCTTGCGTAGCGATACCGTAAGGTGCAGTTTTTGGGTTTGCAACTGCTATTTTTTTGATCTCTTTTTGTGTGAGTAGTTTGGTGCCAAGGGAAAAATCCCGTTTTTTTGCACTCAGATAGGCTAAACTTCCTTTTGCATAAACGATGGGTTTTGTGATGGCGATACCATCTTGATAGAGTTTTTGAGGGTATTTCATGTCTGCTGACATAAAGAGCATATAAGGTGCACCGTTTCTGATCTGTGCTGTGAGTTTGCCGCTACTTCCAAGGATAACTTGTATAGTTGTTTTTGGATGATGTTTGTGAAATGCTTTTTTTAAATCTTGTATAACATAACTTGCATTTGCTGCAACAGCAATCCTTATATCTCCTGCATGAAGTAATATAGATACTAGAAGCATGAGTACTATTTTCATTTCATTCCTACATTGATATTTTGAAAACTTCCTTCTTTAAAATCATAGGCTTGTCCAAATCCAAAAACTGCCCGACCCCTCACAGGTCTAAGCTTAAAAAGTTGGAAGTCTCTCATCGTTTTGTAGATATTTGCCATATCTCCAAACTTGTCTTCAAAGAGTGTTATTGTACCGTTATAAACTATACTTTCTCTTTCTATCGCAGTAACATTTGCATGAAATGTTACTCTTCTTCTAGCAAAGATATTGTGTGATTTACTCTCATCTTCGATAAACAGCAGTGAAACAGTTTTGTTTTGTAAAAGGGTTTTTGTGTGTGTTGCCATCATCGAAGTGAAAATATAAAAAGACTCTTCATGTTCTATAAATGGGGCATAGGAAGTGTGGGGTACATTGTCGTTGAGCACGGAAGAGATGATCACACTCTGTAAAGAACGGATCAATTCCCATGGGTTAGTTTGTAACATAGCCAATCCTTTTTGACTATGTTACCATATAACTTTATATGTTTATAGCAAAAGTTATAAAAGATTGCTGTAAGTCGTATTAAAATTGGTGTTTGCCAATAGTGATAAATCTAAATTGAGTCCGAAGCCATCACATACTTCCTTTAACAACTTTGATTTTCCGTATAATACACATACACTCAAAAGAATTCTGCTATTTTCCACTTTCTTTTATGCGCAACATACGCTAATATGACACTAAAAATAAGTCCTACAATAAAAATCATTTCAACCATTGCTTATTCCTTCTAACTCAAATTGCAAATCACTCAATCTCATTACGTTTAATGAAACACCATAACAAGCTACGACAAACACTCCAAACAGTAAAACAATAAAAATCGTTTCACTTATTTTCAAAGCATAAACCCAACTTCCGCCGGCAATCGCAGTAAACAAAAGAAGCTTTATCTTATAAATCTCAATCTTTTTACCTATAATCTTTAACTCTTTCATATTGTACTACCTTTTCACTTTGGAGGTATTTTAACAGAAAGCTTAAGAAGGTTAATAAAATATTTCATTTTGAAATATTATTTACTTTTTTAGAGGTGCCCAGGTTTTGAAAAAAGGTGTGTTTTAGTAAATTTAACGTTATAAAGGTGGATCTTATCCACCTTACAAGACTGACAGGATCAGTAAAGTATGCGACTTGATAAATTTTGTTTTTTGGTACCGTAATAATATATTTTTTAGGATTACTATGATAGTTGATTTCAAACCATCATAGTAATTATTTTACTTCCAACCAAAATTTTCATATTTTTCCACAGTAAATTCTGTATCTGTTTCTATTTCTTTTAATGTATATTTTATTAATAATGGTAATTTTGCAGCTACTGATCTTAAAGTCACAGATAGACCTATCTGTTCACCACTAGATATATCATAATCACTTAATAAATTCGAATCCGTAGTACGAGCTACTAAATAATCAGTTGCATCAACAATCTCAACTTTTGATATCTCAAAAGATTTAGTACTATTGTTTTTGATTGCAAATGAAAAACTTGAACCAGGAGCAATCCAAAAATCAGCATTAGTACCATTTATTGAAATAGA
>JALULO010000029.1 GCA_027056215.1 Campylobacterales bacterium
GGTAAAACAAAGCCAAAAAGGCTTTGTTTTGTAAAAGATCTTACGATCTTAATCTTCTAATTTGTTGTAATTTCCACCAGGATATACAATAGCAAACTTCATAGCTTGTGCATATCCTCTTTCATACATATGTGCAGCATCGTTAATAAACGCATCTTTATATGTACCACCTTGTGTTAAACCAAAAAGAGCAGCATCTAGTTTTGCTGGATTTCTAACAAAACTTCTATCATATGTTCCATCAGCATTGATTTCATGCAATGTTCCATAGATTTTAACTGGCCAAGGATGTTGTGCATTTTCTACTAAAATCTCTTTTGCATAATCTGCTAAACCTAAAGCATTACCTTTTGCTATCAATTTATCAAAATACTTTGCCATATTGATTGTAAAACCTGAGTCTACATACTTATGACTCGTATGAAGTACAGAATTGATCACATCATTATCAGTTTCAGCGATCAAAGCACCTTCACCATGCTTTTTTCCATAAAATGTCACTTTTGATCCTACAGGTGATGTAAATTGTAATTTGCTACTATTTCCATCAACTTCTTTTACATCAAGTTCAAAGGAAACGGCTAGATACTCTAAATCAGTTTTATTTGTTTTAAACTTCTCCATCAATGCCTTTTCCCCTGTACCTCTTGTAAAATGCATAACATATGTTGCAACAAATTTTCCTTCCGTTTTATGTGTAGGGCTAGATGTATTTGTATCAAAAAACGGATTACTCTCATTTTCATTTGACATAGATTGCATATTACAAATATTTGCAAGATAATTACGCATTGCAGCATACTGCTGATCAACAGACGCGCCTTTTAAAGCATCAGTCAATTTTATATAGTTCGTTGGAATATATACTTTTTGGATACGATTTTCAGCCTTATTTCCCTCAATTGGTCCCTGATGCAATGCACCACCAAAGTATGTACGTGCATCATATAACAAAGCACCACCATCTGGTGTAGATTTATTATTATCGATTGGACCTAGTTTACCAAAATCAGATTGGAAAACATACGTTACACCCGCCTTTGGACCACAGATAACACCATCACCATCAGCATCAGACGTAGCATTTGCACAATCATTTAATGAACTTGTAACTACTGTTGCAACACTATTTGTAGAATTGGTACTTTCTGTACTTGAATTGCTACTTTCGATTATTACTGTACCACCTATACTTGGATCAACCGATACTACTGAGCCAGTTGCAGTTGCAATATTGATCATACCACTTCTAGAATTACCTGTACTACCTCCTGGATTATTACCTGTTGTATTACCATCTTTTGGTGTGCTACTGCCTCCACAACCTGTTAATGCCATAGTACCTACTAAAACTGTACTAGCAACTATACTTGTTAAAATTTTTCTTTTCATCTCGAAATCTCCTTTTATATTTTGCAATTAAATTGTTTTACATTCTCTATATCGACAGCTTTAGAAAAAACTTTAGCTTTTATAGGAAAATAAGATGTAAATCAATTAATTTGAAAGTATCATAACAATTTAATATTAATTCATTCTTAATGATTTTAGAGCGAATATTTGGGGAAAAACATTGATTTTTCTATCAATTTTCCTAACAATTAAATATATTTAATTTTTATTAATTTAAATGCAATTATTATATATAAAGATTAATTGTTTAAGATTATTTTGCTATGATATTAAGAATATAAATTACTTGAATTCTTAATAAAAATTACTAGTATGTTACTTTAGGAAACATATAATTGGTCTCATACTACAATAATTTATATATTTTCAAAAATTTTGAAAGGGTCTTAAATAAAATGCTATTTAAATTTCGTTTTTTACTACTACTTCTTGTCTCTATTACATTATATGGTTTAACCCCGGCACAAATAGAACAAGCAAAAGCAGCTGTTGCAGCAAATCCATCTCTTTTGAATTCACCACAAGCAAAAAAACTTATGCAACAACAGGCAGGTTTTACATCAGGACATAGCAGCATCCCTAAAAAAACATTAAAAGTAGAAAACAAAATTGTATCTGATGCACCAGTAGCTACAAAAAAAGTTAATCAAACTAAAGTGGAAAAGATTGTTCAAGTTAAAAATGATATTCGTTTAAATCCTTTGCAATATAAAGCAAATAACGAACTTTTAGGCGAGATAAAAACAAATCAATCACAACTAAGTAGACAAAAACTTAGACGTTTTTCATTACAATTTTTTCGAAACAGAAATGAAATCAATCCCAATCGTATCGTTGCACCTTCTAATTACATCATCAATAAAGGTGATACAATCACTTTTTGGGTATACGGAGCCACAAATAGACAAGAAAAGCTAGATGTAGATTCACGAGGAAATATAAATATCCCACAGGTTGGTCCAGTACATGTTGCAGGAGAACAGTTTCAAGAAGTCAAAGATCTTTTAACCAACTATTTAGCAAGTTCCTATAAAAATAGTCAGGTTGTCGTTGATTTAAACTCTTTTTCCACAGCACAAGTAACCGTGACAGGATTCGTCAAAGCACCTGGTATATACAATACGACTTCTGTCTCAAGCGTCAAAGATATACTTATACAAGCAGGTGGTGTGGGCGATGTAGGCTCAGTCAGAAAAATAGAAGTTCTTCGCAATGGGCAACTAGTTGATACGATTGATTATTACCACCTTCTTTTACAAGGAAAAGACCATGGAGATACCGTGTTACAATCAGGTGATGTTATTCATGTACCGCGTGCTTATGGTTTAATTTCCATTGATGGAGAAGTAAATACACCTGCCATTTATGAAATAGAACCAGGTGAATCTTTAAGACATATTTTACAGTTATCCGGTGGCTTAAAAGCAGCAGCCAGTGGGAAGAAAATATATGTCAAGCGATACAATAGACATACCAATGTTGATTATAAAACATTAACAATCTCACAAACGGGGCACTTCATCAGCAGAGATGGAGATGAAGTCTATGTAGGTAAACTAGGTAAGAGCGATGAGAGATATATAGAATTACAGGGAAATGTTGTAAGTGAAGGGAAAAAACATATAGGATCTCATAAGATTAAACTTTCAACATTTCTAAGACAGCAGTTAAAAGGAAAAAAGTTAGACAGTCTCTTTCTAGAAAACACCCAATTTGACTATGCTATGGTAAAAAGAATAGGGAAAGATCTATCACCTAAAATTTATCATGTAAATATAGGAGAAGTATTAAAAGGGCATACAAACTTTATGCTTCACAACAAAGATATACTCTATATATTTAATAAACTTGACACAGGTGTCAATCCTTATGTTGCGATAGAACAAGCAACATCTGATAAAAGTATTGAAGAGAAGGAAGAAAAAAAGATAAATTTATTGCTTAGTAGTGGCAAGTTTCAATATACTAAAGGCATGACCATCAAAGATTTAATCAATATGGCAGGTATCGCTGCTCCTTTTGATCAAAGTAAAGTTAAAGTTGTCTCACTTGATCGACAAACCAATAAAGCCACTATTTCTTTGATTGACTATACACAAAATCCTGATTTTTTATTAAAACCTTTTGATAAAGTTTATATTTTTGACCTAAAACAAACAAAACCTGTCGATATGGCAACTATACTCGGTGAAGTTGTCAAACCTGGTCAATATCCAGTACAAGAGGGCATGACGTTAGAGCAATATATCCAAAGTGCAGGTGGTTTAACCCAACGAGCTTATCCCAAAAATTGTGAAGTTATACGGTATCACCTTGAAAACGGAGAGAGAAAAAAGAAAATTTTTACAATTGAACTTTCACAAGCTGATCAATTTTTACTACAAGCTCATGATGAAATCAATATCAAACGCGTACCATATTGGAATGATAAACAAACTGTTACACTAAAAGGAGAGGTAAAATTTCCTGGTACTTACATCATTCATAGTGGTGAAAAACTCTCTTCTGTGTTACAACGTGCTGGAGGTTTTACAGAACAGGCCTTTTTGTACGGTGCAATTTTTTCACGAAGAGAGATAGCAGAGCTACAAAGAAAGAGTTTAAGGCGCTCTCTCTCCAAATTAAAAGAACAGGTTATCTTAGCAAGTCTAAGAAGTTCTGGAAGTAAGACTATGGGGCAAATCTCTGTTACAGAAGGCGTAAATGCTGTACAAACACTTATATCCGAAGCGGAAAAGTTAACACCTATTGGTCGGATTTCCATCAACCTGTCTTGCGATTTTGCAAGTTTTAAAAACTCATCAAGTGACCTCACCTTAAAAGATGGTGATATTTTAAAGATTCCATCATTTAACGATACAGTTGTTGTAAGCGGTGAAGTTATGAATCCTATGGCACTTACATTTGAAGGAGATAATGTTAGAGATTACATCAATAGATGTGGTGGTTTAACTGAGATTTCAGATTCTGATCATATTTATGTACTCCATGCAA
>JALULO010000030.1 GCA_027056215.1 Campylobacterales bacterium
AATACGCTATCGGTTATGTTGAGTACTCATACAAACAAAAACTAGGACTCACAGCAGCACAAGTGCAAAACAAAGCAGGTGAATACATCCTACCAACGCTAAAATCATTTCAAGATGCAGCAAAGTATGCTACATGGACACCTGACAATGATTTTTATGCACTTATCGCATATCCAGATGGAAAAACATCCTACCCAATCGTTGCGGCAACGTTTATCCTTTTACCAAAAGAGAAAACAGATACAAATAAAAAAGTAACAAAGTTTATAGATTTTGCCTACAAAAATGGTGATAAAATCGCAACAGATTTAGGGTACGTGCCACTTCCAAAAGAGACAAAAGATATGATTAGAAAGTATTGGGAAGCAAAAGGGATTAAGTAATTCCTCTCAAAGATAACACTACTTTGTAAAAAGTAGTGTTATTGGATCTTATTTCATCGGTGGGACATTAAAACTTTTTATATGCGTTGCATCTTTTCCCACATAGTCAGGTACAGTGTTAAATATATTTGATGCTACGGTTAGAGCCAAGCCGATGCCTAAACATAGTATTACAACTTCCCGTATCATTTTTTTCTTTTCTTTACTTTCGTTTCCATTGAAATCTTCAATCTCCTCTAACGTTGGTTCCATTATTTTTTCTCCCTATATGTTTGATAGGTGTATATTATAACAATAGCATTAACACGTGCAAAAATAAATGAGATAATTATTGTATTAATTAAAAAAATGTCACAAAAATACACACTGCTACTCACTTGCTAAATCATGATTACAAACCCTTGTAACCAAATTGTAACCATGAAAATATATAATCCACAAAATAACACGAAAATAACATAAGGCTACGATATGGGTGGAAGGGTTTTTAAAAACTTCTCTTTGGTTTCTGCGACACTTTCGTTTTTTTTGCTACTTGGTATATTTATAGTACTATATATCTATGCACAAGATGCGATCAAAGAGTTTGGTGTTTCATTTTTATTTGATTCTTCATGGGAAGTTGGTGAAGATGATGAAGGTGGTGTTTTTGGTGGATTGGTTCCTATCGTTGGAACGCTTTATACGACACTTATCGCTATGGTTATTGCTACTCCTATCGCTCTTGGGATTGCGATATTTTTAACCGAAGTTGCTCCTGATTTTCTCATCAAGCCTGTCTCTATCGCTATCGAGTTGTTGGCTGCGATTCCTAGTATCATCTATGGTATGTGGGGGCTTTTTTACTTTGCACCAGTTATACAAAATATCTTTGGTGGAAGTGGTATGGGGCTTTTGACAGCGGGATTGGTACTCTCTATCATGATAATCCCTTTTATGTCTGCTATCTCAAAAGATGCTATGAATACCACACCAGATGTCTTAAAAGAGAGTGCTTATGCCATGGGTGCTACAAAGTTTGAAGTCGTCAAAGATGTAGTGATGCCATATTCAAAGACAGGTATCATAGGTTCTATCATCTTGGCTCTTGGACGAGCATTGGGTGAGACGATGGCGGTAGCATTTTTGATAGGATCTGTCATGAAAATACCTAAACATCTTACAGATGCAACTACTTCCATACCTGTTCTTTTAGCAAACAACTTTTCAGAAGCGGAAGATTTAGAGCTTAGCTCGATGTTTTATTTAGCACTTATACTCTTTATCGTGAGTTTCATCATCATCTCTGTTGCGAAGTTTTACTTTTTAGGGAGAAAAAAATGAATAGACTTTTACTAAACAAAATC
Organism: Campylobacterales bacterium; assembly: GCA_027056215.1. Classification (GTDB taxonomy): domain Bacteria; phylum Campylobacterota; class Campylobacteria; order Campylobacterales; family QNZT01; genus QNZT01. The sequence continues at coordinate 1,730 of JALULO010000030.1, forward strand.
ATCATGATACTCTCTACCATCTCAGCGATTCTTGGTATCTCTTTTTTATTTTGGATATTGGCAACTTTGACGATCAAAGGGGTGAGTAGTATGCACTTTTCTATCTTTGTCAATGATCTCGTAAATGGTGGTATCCGAAATCTTTTAGTTGGGCAGTTTACGATGGCACTTTTGGCGACTGCTATCGGTGTACCGCTTGGGATGATGGCAGGGATTTACTTACGCGAATATAGTAACGATGGAAAGTTAGCCTATATCATGCGAAATTTGAGTGATGTGATGATGAGTGCTCCTTCCATTGTAATTGGTGTGTTTGTATATGCCCTATTTGTAGCCCCATTTAACCAGTATAACGGTTGGGCAGGGAGTATCGCACTAGCGATCATGATGATACCGATCGTCATCTCAACAACAGACAACATGCTCTCACTCGTACCAAAAGAGCTTAGAGAAGCGGGAATTGCCTTGGGTGGCAGTAAGCATAAGATCATTTTAGAGATTGTGATCAAAGCCGCAAAAGTAGGTATCACTACGGGAATCTTACTGGCATTCGCAAGGATCATCGGTGAAACTGCACCGCTACTTTTCACCTCCGCAAACAATGCATACTTTACGATGAACATGAATGACCAGTTTCCGTCCCTAACAGTGAGTATTTACAACCTCGCAAATTACCCAGATAGCCAAAGCCGTGACTTGGCATGGGCCGCTTCATTTGTATTGACAATGATAGTACTTTTTATAAACCTAATCGGTAGATTTTTAACAAGAGATAAAGGATAATAGGCAATGGCAAAACAGATAATCATGGACATCAAAGATTTTTCTTTCAAGTATAAAGGGGCATCAAAAGCTACTTTACAATCGGTAAATCTTCCAATTTATAAAAATAAAATCACAGCGATGATAGGACCATCTGGTTGTGGTAAATCAACCCTTCTAAGATCGTTAAATCGTATACATGACCTTTATCCAGGAAATGAATACAAAGGAGAAGTGAAGCTTTTAAATCTCAAAGAAGATCGTTATGAAGATATCCTCATACTCAAAAAGGAAAATGAACTGATTCGTCTGAGACAAAGAGTTGGCATGATCTTCCAAAAACCAACCCCTTTCCCAATGAGTATCTATGACAATGTTGCCTATGGACTAAAACTAGCGGGTATCAAAGATAAAAATCTACTCGAAGAGAAAGTGGTGACGGCACTAAAAGGGTCTGCTATCTGGGATGAGGTGAAAGATAGGTTAAAAGATTCAGCTATGGGGCTTAGTGGTGGACAGCAACAAAGACTCTGCATCGCAAGAGCAGTAGCTCTTAAGCCTGAGATTTTACTTTTGGATGAGCCCACAAGTGCACTTGATCCTATCTCCACAGGAGCGATTGAAGAGCTTGTGAGTGAGTTGAAAAAAGAGATCAGCATCGTTATCGTCACGCACAATATGCAACAAGCGAGTCGTTTGAGTGACTATACCGCTTTTATGTATATGGGAGAGTTGATAGAGTATAATAAAACACAAAATATATTTTTAAATCCTAGAGAAAAATTGACAGAAGATTATGTCACAGGGAGGTTTGGTTAATCATGTTAGAAAACTATAAGCAGATACTGGAAAAATCCAGAAATAGGGTATTAGAGTTGGCGGATGACGTTTACCACGCATATGAGCTTTCACAAGAGGCGTTTAAAGAGGGTGATGTGACAAAAGCCACAGAGGCAAGAGCTCTTTTAAAAGATACACACAACATAAATAGCAAGATAGACAATGAAATCATCAAAACATTGGCTCTTTTTTCTCCAGAAGCGAGAGATCTAAGAGTGGTTATCGCATATCTCAAAATCGCAAGTGAGTTGACACGTATATCTGATTATATTCGTGCTTATGCTAAAAGTGTAAAGATGCAAATCAGTGGTGAGTTTGCACTAGAAAATCTAAAAGATGATACGATCTCTTTTTTACAAAGTACAGGAAAGTCACTTTTTGCAGCGATTAATGCTATCAAGGCTGATTCAGAAGATGCTCTTGAAACACTGTATCAAAAAGTCAATGTTGAAGAGAGTAAATGCGATGATATCCACTCTATCCTAGAAAAAAATGTTATACAACAGATATGTATCATGCCAGAAAGTGCAAGTGATTTTGTCGTCTTTTTGAAAAACCTTCGTAAATTAGAGCGTATCTCAGACAGAAGTGTAAATATCGTAAAACTTGCTTATTTCGCCCAAAAAGGTGGAAAGTTAAAGTTGTGATCTCTGCACAGATTGTCATCATCGAGGATGAAGAAGATTTACTTGAACTGTTAGAGTATCGTTTAAAAAAAGAGGGATACGAGGTAACAGGTTTTTTATCTACCAAAAAAGTTGAGGAACTTTTGCTTGAAGAGGATATCGACTTGATGATCGTAGATCGCAATCTTCCAGGTAGTGAGGGAAGTGAATTTGTTGCGAGCCTTCGAGAAAAAGGCTACATGATTCCTGCCATATTTGTCAGTGCCAAAGATAGTGACTCAGATATAGAAGAGGGGTTTTTACGAGGTGGGGATGATTACCTCACCAAGCCTTTTAATATGAATGAACTCGTTTTTCGTGTTAAATCGATTTTACGCCGTACCAAAGTGAGTGAAGAAGGTAAACTCACCTACCGTGATATCAGCCTAGATCTGGATGAAAGACGTGCCTATGTTGCAGGAGATGAGATAGGACTTAGTAAACTGGAGTTTGAACTTTTATACTATTTTATACGCAACAAACATTTGGTCTTAAACAGAGATCAACTGCTTGAAGAAGTCTGGAAAGATGAAGCCCTCAAGCAAGAAAAAACCGTCAATGTCACGATCAACCGACTACGCAAAAAGATAGATCCCAAACAAGAAAAAGGCTACATCGAAGCCATACGGGGTATCGGCTATAAGCTATGTTAAGACTCGATCAACTCTATTTTAGAAATTTTTTCTTTCTCTTCTTTGGAACACTGCTTACTGTAGCAGTAGCAGGGTATCTTTTACTCGAAAAAGTTGAAATCAACAACCACAAAACGATGCTTACCAACATGATTAACCAGTTTATATTGAGCAATCCTAGTGAATCAAACCTCGACGAAGTTGTAAAAGAGATCAGAGCAAAAACAGCCGTTCGTGTAACAATCATCGATGAACAAGGAGTGGTAGTTTATGAAAGTAACCGCGATACAAAAGGCATGTCAAATCATCTAAATCGTCCGGAGATCATAGAAGCGAGAAAAGGGAAGATCGGTTCAAGCATACGCTATTCACAAAGTGTTAATAGAGATTTTTTGTATGTTGCAAAACACGAAGGTGTTCGCTATATCCGAATGGCATATGCACTAAGCAGTATCAAAGAGAAGTTTTTTAAGTTTTGGTTTAAAGCGATGGGGCTTTTTACCCTTTCGATGTTGTTAGCATTTTGGGTTGCGATGAAAACAAATCGTAAAATCACACATGATCTGCAACGTATCAAAATAGATTTGGAAAACTTACTGAATAAAAAGTATGAAGTTGATTTTGATGAAGTGAGTTGCTGTAAAGAGTTTGATAGTATCTCCAAACAGATCAATCAAGTCTCCAAAAAACTCCAAAAAAGAGATAGACAAAAAGCAAAATATACCAAAAATCTTAAACTACTCAGTAAAAAACAAAGCGATATCATCTCCGCTATCAGCCATGAGTTCAAAAATCCCGTTGCCGCGATCATGGGATATACCCAAAGTGTTCGAGAAGATAAAGATCTAAGTGAAAACATACGCGATAGATTTTTAGAAAAAGTACTCAAAAATGCACAAAAGATCTCAACCATGATCGACCGCCTAGCTATGGCTATCAAACTGGAAAACGAGACCTTTTCACCAGAGTTTTCAACCTTCAACCTTCGTACCTTAGTAGAAGACGTACGAGAAAACCTTTTACAAAAGTACCGTGACAGAGAGATCAAAATCGACATAGAAGACACCATGATTAAAGCCGACAGATCGATGTTTGACAATCTCATAACTAACCTGATAGAAAACGCACTCAAATACTCAGATGAAGAAGTTCTTGTACAGTTGGTTGACAACAAACTAAAAGTAGTCGATAAAGGAATCGGTATCCAAAAAGAGGATATCGACAAGATCACAAAACGCTTCTTTAGAGTTGATTCTCTTTCATGGGATAACTCCATCGGGGTAGGATTGTACATCGTAAAGTATATCTTAAAACTGCATGGAAGTTATCTGGAAATCGAGAGTAAACCAAAAGAGGGTTCTACCTTTTGGTTTGATATCATACCGATGGTAGATGTCAAACATAATGAAATCTAAACTGAGCGATAATCACATAATCTCCGTTTAGCTTATATACAAGAGCCGTAGGGTGGGAGAATCCCACCAAACAGTATTTAAGTGTTTTATGTAATTAGATATTTTGAAGGTGGATTATATTTACCCTAGAAGCTCAAAATATTTCAAAATGAAATAAAATTTTACCTTTCATTTGAAAACTGTTAAAATACTACTAAAGAATAAGGTGATATAATATGAAAGGAATTGATAGCATTGATTTAATATCAAAAGTAATAGACGGTTTATACAAAAAGCTTGTTGTGCTATTAGCCATATCTGGTGGTTTTGGTGCATATGCGATAAAGTTTTTATATGAATCTAATTGGGCAGGGTATTTGTTTGCTGTAGTTTTTATATTGGTTTCAATTGCTATATTTATAACTTACTCAAAGTTAAATATTTTTGTAAAAAAACTTGAAAGGATGATTCATGAATGAGATCGGTATTGTTATTATTCCGATAGGGTTTATAGTTGCTGCTGTCATAGGTTATTTTGCAGTAAAAAGAAAGTGGAAGATAGCAGATTTTTTTTAAAATATAATTAAATATTGTATAGTAGGTAAAATCCACCTCTACGACGTTGATACAACACCCGAAAAATCAATCCTAAAGATACTGCCATGATCTGGTTTGGACTCTATCGTGAGTTTGAGTTTATACTTTTCGCAAATGGCATTGACGATGTCTAGTCCTATCCCAAAACCACCACCTAGGTCACTTGCACGTTTATACCGTTTTAAGATCTCTTTTTGATCCTCTTCACTGATACCTATACCGTTGTCTTGTACAAAAAGTTGATTGTTTTTAAGTATAACTGAGATATCACTTTTGGTATGGCTGTATTTGATAGCGTTTGAGAGAAGGTTGTTGATCAGTTTCGCCCCGTCTTGTTGGCTCATGTGAACATAGGTAGAGCTTAGATTTGTTTGGATTGTGATCTTTTTCGCTTGGGCTATCTCTTTAAAAAAAGTGACACTTTTGAGGATCTCTTTTTTTAAATCAAAACGTTTTATCTCCTCATCATGGGTGATATCTTTAAAACTTACATGGGCTAGGGTATTGTAAGTATTGGCGATTAGTTTGGAGCTGATGGAAATATGTCGTAAAAGTTTTTCTTCTTTGATTCCCTTTTTCTTTAATGCAGATACACTCATCAGTAGTGCTGTTACAGGGGTATTGATTTCATGGGTACTGTCTTTGATAAACTTATCCAGTTGTGCCACACGCTCTTTAACAGGTTTTAAGAGTAGTTTACTTAAAAGATAACCTATAAAAGCGATAAAAATCATTGATGCCAAGATCGTTGTCGTGATAAGTAGCTTGAGATTTAAAAACTGTTTTGGCATACGCAAATCTTCTGTAACGATGTATGCAATACCCTGAATCGGTTTTGAAAGTTGTTTGACCATATGTACCCGTTTTGGTTTCATATCGAGCATTTTATGAAAGTTAATATTTGTATATTTTAGATTTGAGATGATGGGGTGTTTATTGGCACTAAAAAGACCGACATTGAGTTTGTAATGTTTTGGATTAAATTGGTATATTTTATGATCCAGTTGATTTTTCATGATATCCATCTCAACTGCAAGTATGGTACTTTTGAGATCATTTTTGCACATAGAGGTTTTTTCAGAGACAGCTTTGTTATAGTAAAGCAAAGCGATGATACTCATCAAAACAAATGCCGAAAAGGTATAGATAGTGATAAAGCTAATCAGGGCTTTTTTTTCATCTTGATTCAAAACTATATCCTAATCCTCGAAGGGTTTTGATACATTCTTTACCAAGGTGTCGGCGTAAGTTTTTGATGTAGACACGCAGTGTTGCATCGGAGGGGATATCTTCATATTCCCAGATGTTTTGGATGATCTCATCTGCCGATATGACTCTATTTTTATTATTCAAAAAATAGTGCAAAATCTGTGACTCTTTATGAGAAAGAGAGATACTTTGTTTATCATCAAACGTCAGTTCTCTTTTTTGAAAACAAAAATGGGTGTGTGCGTCTATATCTCTGATTTGATCTGTCTCTATGTTGTAACGTTTTTTGATATTGTTGATACGATGCTCAAGTTCTTCAAGCTCAAAAGGTTTTTTGATATAGTCATCACAACCAGCCAAAAAACTATTTTTAAGATGTTCGATATCCTGATACGCCGTGATAAATATAGCCGGTGTGCTTTTGTTAAAATCACGTGTATCTTGAAGAACCTGTAGACCGCTTTTATAAGGCACATTGATGTCGAGGATGAGTAGATCAAACTGTTCTGAATCAATCTTTTCAATAGCGTCTTCTCCATCAAAACAGAGTGTCACAATGTAACCTAGATCGCTTAAATATTCAAACATCAAATCAGACAAAATCGGATCGTCTTCTAAAAGGAGTATTTTCATCACTGTGCCTTTATAAAAATGGAATATTCGCTGGTGCGGTGATAATTCCAAATTTATTTTACTATAGTTGTGTGTAAGTTATGTGTATTATCATTTCACCTCTATCGTATCTCTCATCTTCGCATATGCTTTTATCCTGCTATCGTACATCGCTTCGGCGTATGTGGGCGGAAGGAGGCATGTTCCTTTTGATGTAACACGTAAGGGTGTGTAAAAGATGGTGGTGGTTGGTTGGATGTGGTAGTTTTTTCTTTTTTTATCATAGATACGTGTTTGCTCTGGTAAGTTTGTAAATGTTAACACGCGGTCATCTCGGATGTCTTGGTATGCTGGATGGAAGTTTTTACTATCTTGGACTTTTAGTGGTCGTGGTTGTGATGAGATGCGTTCATTGTTGATGGTGAAACACGATGGTATTCTTTGGACGATGGCTATGTTGTCAAGTTTATCTGTATTTGTTATGGAGATTTTTGCAAAAAGTTTGTCTCCAAGGCTTAGTTGGTTTAGGTTTATGGGTTTGTTTTGTGCATCTACAAAACTTGTTTGTATCGACAAAGGATTGTTTCTTTTTTGTGTTGGAAGTTGGAGTGGTAGGTATCCTGATGCTTCTACTTGATAGCGTGTCATTTTTCCTTGTGGATTTATGGTGATGGTATCATCATCAAGTGTGTCAAATATAGTTGTTTCTTTGTTGATCTCTTTTGTCTTTTGGTTATAGGTGACTTTTGCATCGATGCTCGTTGGCTGTTGGTTTTTGTAGTATGTTGCTACTGCACGAAGTACAAAAGCTTTCTCTTGTGTTGTGTAGAGTTTATCAAAACCATCCACCACCTTTTCTAGTAAGTTAGAAGCTTGTTCATCTTTGCCAAAGAGTTGTAGATGTAGATATAGAGCAAAGGCGATATCTCGTGTTTTGGTGTAAAAAGTGCCACTTAACTGGTGTTGGTTTGAGAGTTGTGTATAGTCAAATGTTTTGATGCTATTTTCTATCTTTTGGAGTGGCAGTGATAGGTTGGATTGTTTCAAAATCGTAGCCATCATGTAGAGTGAAACGATGTTGTTTTCATCGTAAAAGTTGTTATCATAGAGCATATTGATGTCTGTATCTGAAAGTTTGTTTTGTTGTGAGAGTAGGTATGCCGCGTAAAGTCTATCAAAGTTAGTGTATTTTGTATGTTGATAAGATCTTCCTTCTTGTGTGATCTGAGTTAGTGCTTGATCTATCTTTTGAAGTGTCTCTTGTGGTACTTTAAAGCCCTCTTTATGTAAGGACAATAAGATATCCGATGCATAGAGTGACGCGTAAGGGTTCACCTCTCCATAAGGTTTCCAATAGGCAAAATCACCATTTTCCAACTGGAGATTGAGCAGTTTTGTGATACCTTCTTTGATAAACATCTCTCTGTCATGAAGAAGGTTTCTACTATAAAGCGTGTAGTCATTTTTGATAAAATTTTTCAGATATAAGAGTGCCAAAAGTTTTGAAGCACTCTGCTCACTACAGCCGTAAGGGTAGTTAACCAGATCATCAAGCGTACCTCTGAGCTGTGCAAGGTATGTTGTGCTGAGGGTGATTTTGACTTTTGTTCCCTCTTTTGAAAAGTATGCTTTTGGGATTTTTAAAATGGTTTTTTGGTCACTCTCTCCTCTAAAAACTTTGGTTTGGAGTGTGTTGGCACTGTAGATGGGTAGTTCTACGGTGTGTAAAAATGTTTGTCCATTTTGTGTAGCGGTGATATTTAGTTCCCCTTTGCCCACTGTCTCAGTTTCAAGTAGTGCTTCAAAACGTTTGGAACTTTTAGGTGGGATGGTTAGTGTTTGAGGAAGACCTCTGTATGAAATATGCGGTGAAATTTGTGCAGTGAGGCTGACTTGCGATGCCTTTTTAGTGGTGTTAAAAATCGTAATAGGAATACTTAACTTATCACCGGCTAGTATAAATCGTGGATAGTCCGCTTTGATGATGATATCATCACGAACAACAAGCGGTGCTGCTGTAGCGCCAATACTTTTGTCATCCAAAGCGATAGCTACAATCGTCGCTTTACCATTAAACTGACCTACAGGTATATCAACTGTAGCAAATCCTTCACCATCGGTTTGTATCAATCCTGACCAGTACATAAAAGGTTTGATGCGTTTTGCTGCATTTTTAGGGGCAAGGTGTTTTTGTGCCATCTTCATCATCATCTCATCTCCCGAACCAAATGCTAAAAGTTTGCCTTTTGTCTGATAGTGCATCACCAAATCATAAAGATCATAATAGGCTACTTTTTGTGCAGGTTTGAGGTTGAAAAAGGTGAAAGGGTGAGGCTCTTTTTGATCGATGATTTGGAGTATGCCATTGTCCACCAGTGAAACGAGTAGTGTTGCATTTTTCTCGCAGTTGACGGATACGGTTACCATCTCATGGGAGTGTACAACGCTTGGTGTTTGGATAGAGAGGTTGATATGGTGTGCACTCCTATCTGCTTTGATGAACTTTTTACCCCAAGCACGAAATGGTATCAGTTTTGCAGAAGTTGCGCTATCTCGGACGATACACGCCGTAAGATAAAACCCTTCATGTAGATCAAAATGGATAGGAATATCCAACGCCGCGTTACCTTGATCTATGGCAATCACTTTATGATAGTAGACTTTATCTTGTTCGAGTGTGACAAGCAAGCGACCTTTGATGATAGAAGATTTAAACTGTGCATGGAGGGTATCTCCTTTTTGGTAAACCAAATCATCTGTAAGAATCTCTACTTTATTGATCTCATCGGTTGGTCCGATATTGTTATAGTCATATCCTCTAACGGTAAATCTTTGTGAAGCACTATGTTGTGTGAGTAAATCATGTACTTCAAGGATATAGTCACCACTTGCTTCGATCTTTTTAGTGATCATACTTCCCGCAGGCACTTCAAAACGATCGATTTCTTGGGACTCTTTTTCCCATTTATAGTATCCACGTGTATCGTAAAAGTAGTGCCATATCTCTTTTTTGAGAATGGCTTGAAGGGTTCTTGCGTATGTTTTGCCTGTTTTTGGATCGAGTAAAACGGTGTTTGCTGTAAGAGTATCGCCCTTATCAAGGGTTGGTGTTGTGATGTGTAGACCAACCATTTGTGCATAAGGGTAGATAGTAACAGGTTTATAGGTGGCTATCTCTTTGCCTTCATCAAACGTATGTATGCCGATTTGTCCTTGTAGGATAGAGGGGATTTTTTGATTGGTTTTGGTGGAAAAGTAAAAGTTGGATTCTCCTTTATCGGATAGTTTGAAGTCAAGACGCTGGTCGATGTAACTGGTTTTGTTTTCATGTTCGAGTAAAAGGTTGGTAAAACTGTACTCTGGATATGTATCATTTTTATATGCTTTAGAAACGGCGTTGAGTGTGGCTTCTACGTTTAAGTCTGCTGCAGGTGCACCGAAAAGATAACTACTTTGTACCTTCCCAACGATGGGTTCATCTTTGAAAAAGTTCGTTTTTTTGAGGATGATACGGTTTTGGATGCGTTGTGGTAAAAAACTCTCAACATGAAATACTTTTGATCCCAAAACTTTATCACCAAGTTTTACCTCTACGGTATATCCACCTGTCTTGTATGTCTTTGGTATCTCTAAGATAAAGGTGATTGTACCGATGTTATCGCATTGATGTGCTTGTTTATAGATCGTTTGAAAATCAGGGGCAAAAATGCGGATTTGTACAGGTAAATCTTTGGCGCTTTGGTAGTTTTTGTCTTTTAATACGATGAGCATTTTCGCTTTAGAACCTGGACGGATGATTTCACTTTGTAGATATATCCAAGCTTTGTACTGGTTTTTGAGTTGATCTTTTTGGATGATGTGTGCTTTATTTAGTGGCTTGTTGAGGACTAAAAAGTTTTGATCATCATGAGTTGAGACGACAACAACAGCAGGGTTTTTTGATATTAGATCAGATTTATCGAGTATACAGATTCCATCTTTATCACTTCTGCCTACGGTAATAGGCTCGTTTTTATCTGAAAAGAGTGTTATCTGTGCATCTTTGATAGCTTTGCCTGAACTAAGCGTTGCAAGGGATATAAATGCTTGGTCTTTACTGATCTTTGCACTGATAGCGATATCACTAAGATAGATCACTTTATAGACAGAGCGTTTGCCAAAACGCATCACGATGCGAAAAATACCACTTTTGTATTGACTCGTAAATTGTTTAAGCGAAAAACGGTGTTTGACAAATTGGTTTTTTCGGTTACTGAGTATAAGTTGCTTTGAATAGACTTGTACTGCTGCTTTTGCTACTTTTTTGGGATCACCTTTTTGAAAGTTGATAAAATAACGATAATTATACGTAGGTATTTTTTCGATAATCATCATGACATGATCGAGATTGACACTTTCAAATCCGATTTCACCTTTGGAAGAGAGGTATGGCTTATCTTTTTGTTCAAAGTGCAAAGCACTCTGCCTATCTCCTATTTTGACGCTAAAATGATGATCTTCTCGTAGTTGAAATTGATAACTGTCTTTAAGACCTTTTAACAAGCTGATGCCATAAGTATGTTGTGGTTTAAAATCCGCGATAATATCAACATAGGTTTCACTCTTATCATGAAGATGTCTCTTTTTTCTGTCGTTAAAATCAATATACTTTACATCTGTAAGCGAAAAACTGTTGATACCATTGATATGGATATAAGATTTGATGGGGTTTTCATCACGGTAAAAATATCCCGGAAAATAGAGCCGTATTCCCAACCGTCCATCACCCAAAGCGATGTAGTGTGGATCATCATACAGGGGCATCGCTTTTCGTTTTGTATCGAGTTTAAAGGGGATAGATTTTTCTTTAAATGTATCGTTATAAGTTTTGTCGAGTGGTTTATGGTTTTGGCTTGAAAGGGTCTGTTTGAGGATGATTTGTATGGGTGAATCTTGTATAGGTTCAACGATCTTGACAAGAAAAACTTTATGGTTTTCATCTGCTGTTAGGGTGTATCGTAAACGTGTTTTGGCAAGGTTGTTTTTTTTGTAAATAAAAAGATTTTTTTCTAACATTTTGTCATCTACCAGATCGTTAAAAACCAAACGGGCGATACCCTCTTTAAAATAGCGAATCTCTTTACGTGCAAATGCCTCTGTTTGAAAAGTTGCATCTTGCCCATCACTTTTTTCTGTAAACTTGTTTGGATTTGGCTTACAGCTATAGTGTGTTGATGCGTGTAGTGTTCTGTTTGGATAGAGTCTGATTTGATTTTGAGAGACAAACTCATACGCACCTGTTAAATCATCAGAACACAGTAGCAAATGTTCATGAGAAAATGTTCCGACAGCATCCCTTTTGATGATATTTTGAGAAAAGGTAAACGTGATAAAAGATGTATCGGTTGGTACCTTTTTGGGGCTCTGACATGACATATGTATGTCTTGTGACGCAAAAGCACTGCTGAAAAAAAACATGAAGATGATAAAAAGATTTCCATACATAAGTATATCCTTAAATGTTACTTTATTAAATTATTATATCAAAATATTTAATTAATGTAAAATATTTAATTTATTGATAGTTAATTTTGCACTTTGAACAAGGCAACCTATCTCATATTTACCTGTGGGGAGGTAACGATAAAAAGCAAAATATTTCTCATAAACTTTTGAAAAAAGATGGGGTAACGCAGAAGATAGCGCATACGATAAATTTGTTAAACAATGAAAAGAGGTACTCGCTTTAAAGATAAAAATATTTCAAAATGAAATAATATTTAACCTTTTGTCTTGATTTAGTTAACATTGTGCAAAAGCAAAAGGTGGTATAATAAGATGAACGATAGAAAAGACTTGGTAGATATGCTAAGTAAAAATGCAGATGTTGTTTATAAAAAATTGATTGTTTTTTTAGCTTCGTCCAGTGGTAGTGGTGTTTATGCCATAAAGTTTTTACAAGATACACAGATGAGTTTGTATGGCGTGTTTTTTTCTATCCTTTTTTTACTGTTTACACTTGGTGTATTAGAAAATTTTTTGAGAATTAAAAAAATTGAAAAATCTATAGAGGAGATTATCAATGATTGAACCACTTATCATCATACCTGTGGGGTTGGTTATCGTCGGTATTATAGGCTATATCGCACATAAAAAAAATTGGAAATTAGCAAAATTTTTTTGAGTACTATTCTGCGTCAAAAAAGCCTAATAGCCTTGTAAGGTTGATAAAATACGCCTTCCAAAATGTACCAGAAAAAGATAGAAAGCAACATATTTCTCATAAATCTTTCGAAACATATGGGATGATTAATTAGTGCAAAATATCCAATTTATGGATAGTCAATTTTGCACTTTGATCTAGGCATCCTATCTCATGTTTACCTTCAGGGAGGTAGAGGTACAAAGGTTTTCCTGAAGTGGTTTTGATCTGTTTTTGTGTATCTATAAGCCAGTAGATGGTTTGGTTTTGTTCAAAACTGTAACAGTTAAATTTTAGTTTATTAAGCTCTTTTGGTAAGAGGTGGTTTTGTGTGATAGTTGCTTTGTTTGCAGGTGTGGTGATGATGGGATTGTAGGCTTTCCATGTTGGATAGCACCTGTTGGTTTGTAGCTCATCAAGCGAGGTGATTTGTCTACTTTTGATTAAAAAGGCTATTATTTCTGGGCGTATCAGCTCACATGGAAGTGAAGGGGTGATACCTTTGATAAGTTGATCATAGATCTTGGTTTGACACTCCTTTTGTATGATAGCATCTACACAGCGTTTTTGTGTGATGATTTTTTTAGGTTTACGAAACCAAAGGAGTCTTTTTTGTTGGTTTAAGTGTTCGAAGATATCTAGTACCACTTGGGATGCACTTTTGAGTCCTGTTAAATCTTTTGTCTTATGTCCGTCAAAATTTCCAAACCACACGCCTACTGTATATTTGGGTGTGTAGCCGATGGTTAAGAGATCTTTTGCTGATGCAGATGTACCTGTTTTAAACGCTACTTTAGGCATGTTTTGTGTTGATTCCCAGTAGTTGCTCAGTGTTGTGCGTGTGGCATCTGCTAAAATATCACTTACGAGATAGGTTGACTCTTTTGAAAAAAGTCGGATTTTTTTTGTTTGCTTTGTTTCAAATGTATAGGAAGCATTTTTTTTGAGACCCCCATTTGCCAGTGCAGTGTAAAGCAGGCTTAAATCCATAAGAGAGATACCACATCCACCAAGTGCAATGGCATCACCATAATAGGCTTTTGGATGGTCGATTGAGCGAATATTTGCGAGTTTTAAAAGTTCATATAGTGATTTTTCTTTGAGTAGATGGTTGAGTGAAACAGCGGGGATATTGA
>JALULO010000031.1 GCA_027056215.1 Campylobacterales bacterium
GGAACATTGGTAGAGATTTGTGCAGCAGCTTTTGCTTCACGTATTTTACTGACACTTTCGCCAAGTCTTTTTGCGAGTGCATGATCATCTGGCTCAGTGGCATTTTCACTCAGGCATTTACTGATTTCTACATCGATTGCTTTTACCAAACGTCTGTTATTTCTACTGATAACGTCAAGGCTTCTTAGATAATCAAGCATAGAGCCATAAACTCTTTTTTTAGCATAGCCCCAAAATGAATCATTTTGCGAGATATCATATTTTCTGGATAGTTTTACCATTTCTTCAATACCGATAGAGATAAGATCGTTGACATCTACTGATGCGGGAAGTCTCTCTTTAAGCCTAAATGACATAGCTCTTACAGCGGGAAGATATTGTATAACGATTTCATTACTTTCTTCAAAGTTCGCGGATGGACTTATATTTTTACAACACATAGATACTAAACTCCTCTTCTTACTTTTTCATTTCCATGAATGCTTTTGAGCATTGCAGTGATTTTATCTTCACGCTCTTTGATTTGTGTGATTTGTATATTGGACATGTTTTCATACTCTTTTTTATCAAAAAATGAAATTTTTTGATCCAAAATACTTAGATAAAAGGTTAATACCACATGGATAAACAGATAGAAAAACAGTGTGATTGTAAAGGTGTAAAATAAGATATCTTCAATTGCATCAAATTTTATGACAGAAAAGATAAGACCTGTAAAAAATCCACTGACAACAAAAAATGCCACAAAATTTTCACTTCTCAATCTTATTCCTTAAAGTTTAAAATACAATATATTAAATCTTACTAAAACTAATCTATTATATCCCTTAGAATCAACACTATGCTTCTTGTGAAAGTTTAAAGCAAGTAGTGTGCCAGAATGAAAGGTGATTGCAATGTTTATTTATATAATGAAACTTTTTGAATATGTGCTAAGTTATTATCCCAGTTTGGACGTGGATCAAAGCCATCCATAACCGTAAATGTTTTGGTCCAAAAACCCTGTGAATCTTTAATCTGAAGTTGTGACGTATAGACAGAAATAAGACCCTCTTGATTGTTTATACCGCTATCATCGTCAAAGCCGGTTTTAAGTACAAATTCTCTGTGACCATACCCTTCAGCTTTGTCTAAATACATCCAGCCATAGACAGATTTTGCAGCGCTTGCATATACGGGGTTGTATCCAGAAGAGTAAGCGATACCAAATTCAGCTATATTCTCTGCTATATAAGTTGCATTATTGCCTAAAACAACGCCACCTTGATTTTCAAGCCTTTGTTTCAGTGTTGTGCCATCAGCGGTGTGTGGTTGTGTTAAAAAAGTACTTTCATGGTTTGAGATGAAAATAGCATAAGGTTTGGTAGCCTTTTCTTGTACGTTTGGATCAATCCCCTCATATAAACGAATGCCACGGGCACAGCGTTCAGAATTTACAAGATAAAGCACTTTTTGACTTTCCGTGAAAGCATCCCACGTAGCTTGATTTGGTAACGTCATCTTTTGTGATATAGAGGGGTCATTGTCATGAGCGTGATTGAAAAGTGTTTCAATATCTCGGACAGTTAAAGGATTAAATGTATATTTGTTTTTATCTGGATATGCGATATCTGCATGATTTTGATTGATATAGGCATCTGTAAAACTCTTTTCACTATCTAAGGTAGCGCTACACTCATAGACTGTTCGTGAAAGCTCTGTTTGTTGTTGATTGCTGTTTGGAGATGTATTAGTAGGATTTTCATTACCAGTTTGTTGTTGGGCATTTTCAGGAGAGGAATTATTATTGTCAATATTGGATGTTGCATTTGCATTTTGTGCATTGTTTTGAGACGTTTTACTACTACTGCCACATCCTTCTAATGTGAGTATTGTTATCAGTAAAAATGATATTAAATAGATAGTCTTTTTCATAGTTAATCCTTCATGTGATAATAATTATAGCAAAGAAGTGTTAACCTAATGTAAAGCACAAAAGCGATATACTTTTATTATAAAAAATTATAATTTAGTAGGATTGCTTATGAAATTTTTATTTGTCTTCGTTCTTTTTTTAACGTCACTGTATGCTTATGAAGGACACAATAAATGGATCGGGGTTTTTGCCCAAAGTAAGAGTAAGCTTTATACAGATCAAAAAATATTTGGAACGCTTTTCTGGGAAGATTTTAGAAAACTAGTGAAACAAAATTGGAAAGAGGGATATGATCTTACTGCTATAAAATATGCCAATGGAAAATGGGTTGGTGTTTTTTCGAAAGGAAGTGGTTTTAAAGATGAATCATTTTATAGTGCAGGAAAATGGAAACATTTTCGACCTATTTTGTTAAAGCGTTGGAAAGAGGGATATGATCTGATGGATATAGAATATGCTTTGGGAAAATGGGTTGGTGTTTTTGCCAAAGGCACAAAATATACAGCCGAGTCATATAACACCAAAAACAAATGGGGTGATATGGAAGGCGTGATTAAAAATCGTTGGAAGAGTGGACTAAAGCTCATAGATGTTGAACAAGGTGAAGCCAAATGGATTTGTGTATTTGCAAAGGGTACGGGGATGGGAAGGCAGAGTTTTAGCTCTCGTGGATATTGGTCACAGATCTATCATAAAATAGATATGATGTGGAAAGAGGGATATGATTTAACACAGTTGGAGTATGGTATAGGTAAATGGATTGCTGTATTTAGTAAAGATACTGGTTTTAAACATCAGCGACTCTCATTTGCAGAGGATTTTGATGTTTTTGTTGGAAAATTTAACCAAAATGTTAAAGATGGATATTATCTGATAGATTTGGCAAATGGTTGGTAATAATTTAGGAGGATGATAATGAAAAGAAGATTGGTAAAAGTAGCGATAACACTCTCTTTGGTACTACCTGGGGTACTTATGGCTGATCATGTATGGGTTGGTCTTTTTGCAAAGGGTACACCTTACACTGCACAGGGTTTTGAAAGTAGAAAATATTTTAGTGGATTTGCTGAGGCGATTGAAAAACGTTGGAAGGCAGGCTATACCTTGCTCGATGTAGAACAGGGATATCATCGTTGGATGGGTATATTTGTCAAAGGTGATCATATAACAAAGCAGGCATATACCAGTCGCCGTGATATTGAAAAGTTTTTAAAAGTCATGGATATTCGAAAAAAACAAGGATATGCTGTCACAGATATAGAGTGGGGAAATGGTAAATGGGTTGGTATCTTTGCCAAAGGCAGTGGTATAAAAGGACAACAGTTTGTGGTGCTGGATGATGTCGTAAATTTACCGGCTTTGATTAAAAATGCCGCTAAAAAAGGTCTTATCATGGATAAAATCACATACGGCAGTGGTCAGTGGTTGGTTATTTTTGCGCAGAAAAGTAGATATGTCAATCCTTTGATTACGATCAATGATAGTTTCGATTCATTTCAAAAACATACACTGAAAATCTGGAATCGTGGTTATCAACTGGTAGACATGGAGTATGGTTTTAGTAAATGGATTGGTATCTATGCGCAAAAAACAGGCTATAAACACGAGGTATTTGATGCTATTAATGACTTTGATGAATTTGATACCAATATCAATAAACGTTGGAAACACGGTTACAAATTGATTGATTTATCAGATGGTAAAAATTAGATTTTATGAAAAAGGTATTATATCTCATTTTAGTGTTAGGTGTAGCACAGGCATTAGTTGCATTTGAAGGGTATCATAAGTGGGTTGGTATCTTTTCGAAAGAAAGTGGCTATAGTGATCAAAAGATTGTTAGTGCTTTGCAATATAAAGATTTATTTAAATCTATCAAACGATGGGAAAAAAAAGAATATTTTATCAGTGATATGAAATATGGTGAGGGTAAATGGGTAGCTGTTGTTAGTAAAGGCAATGGTATCCTTACTCAGAAAATTCTGCATGAAGAGAGATGGGTTAATTTTCGTGACAAGATGCGCTCGTTATTTAAAAAAGGTGTTTATCTTATAGATCTTGAATATGGTATGGGTGAATGGGTTGGTGTATTTAGTAACGAAGTACGATATACAAATGAATATTATAGTGCGAACAGTGAGCTTAAAAAGCTTGATTTTTTGATTGAAGAGGGTTGGAGTGATCATTATAAATTAACAGAGATTACTTTTGGTGAAAACAGATGGATTTTATTGTTTGCAAAAGGTACACATTATAGTAACCAACGTTATGATGTGGCTACTTCTTTTAGCCAAGCGTGTGATATGATTGATGAACAGTGGAGTAAAGGTAAAAATGTTATAGAACTCGAATATGCACTGGGTAAATGGGTGATGCTTTTTTCTATCCATACAGGTTATACGTCGCAACGATATATGAGTCGAAATACCTATGTCGACTTTGAAAAAGAGGCTATTGCCCTGCGT
>JALULO010000032.1 GCA_027056215.1 Campylobacterales bacterium
GTAGTGCAGAGAGATCGTTATGCAAATCTTATGAATGCACTTGCGCTATTAGCATCAAGTTGTGAAAAGTTTGCAGTGGCAATCAGACATTATCAGCGAACAGAAGTATACGAAGCAGAAGAATTTTTTGCAAAAGGTCAAAAAGGCTCATCTGCTATGCCACATAAAAGAAATCCTATCTTGAGTGAAAATATTACAGGTTTATGTCGTATGATTAGATCATTTGCTATGCCTGCGATGGAAAATGTTGCGTTATGGCATGAACGAGATATTAGTCATTCTAGTGTTGAACGTTTTATACTTCCTGATGGATTTATAACCACGGATTTTATGTTACATCGTTTAAATGGTCTAATAGAAAAATTAGTTGTTTATCCAGAAAACATGATGAAAAATCTTAATCTCACAGGGGGCTTAGTCTTTTCTCAACGTGTTTTATTGGAATTGCCAAAGCTTGGACTTTCTCGTGAAGAATCATATAAAATTGTTCAACGAAATGCTATGAAGGTATGGTCTGATTTACAAAAAGGAAAGTCTGCTTTAAATGAAAAAGGTGAAAGTTTGTATTTGCAATATCTTCTTAATGATACTGAGCTTAGAGAAAAACTAAGTGAAAAAGCTATAAGAGAATGTTTTGATTATAATTATTATACAAAAAATGTGGATAAAATCTTTGATAGGGTATTTAAAGGATGACTAGCAAAATGTTAACAGTAACAAAAAGAAATGGCAGAATTGAACCGCTTGACATAACAAAGATTCAAAAATATACAGGTGAATCAGTATCTGGTCTGGAAAATGTAAGCCAAAGTGAGTTGGAATTGGATGCAAAAATACAGTTCCGTGATAAAATAACCACCGAAGAGATACAACTCACGTTAATAAAAACAGCAGTTGATAAAATAGATGTTGATCGACCTGACTGGACATTTGTAGCATCACGATTGTTTTTATATGATTTGTATCACAAGGTTAGTAAATTTACCGGATATACAACGTTACGTGAATATTTTGAAAAAGGTGAAAAAGAGGGTCGTATTGTACTTGGATTAAAAGAACAGTATGATTTAGATGATTTAAATGCCTATATCAGACCAGAGAGAGATTTACAGTTTTCATATCTGGGTGTACGTACATTGTATGATCGGTATCTTCTTAAAGATAAAAAAGGCAAACCTATTGAATTACCACAACATATGTTTATGGCGATTGCAATGTTTCTTGCACAAAATGAGTTTAATCCTCAAGATTGGGCGAAAAAATTTTATGATTTGATTTCAAAATTCGAGGTTATGTTAGCAACTCCAACACTTTCTAATGCTAGAACACCTAGACATCAGTTAAGTTCATGTTATATAGGCAGTACGCCAGATAATATAGAAGGTATATTTGATGGTTATAAAGAGATGGCATTGCTTAGTAAATTTGGTGGTGGGATAGGTTGGGATTGGTCTATGGTAAGAGGCTTAGGTAGTTCTATCGATGGACATAAAAATGCGGCAGGTGGTATCGTACCATTTTTGAAAATAGCGAACGATGTAGCTATCGCAGTTGATCAATTAGGAACCAGAAAAGGCGCAATAGCTGTATATATAGAGCCATGGCATATTGACGTATTGGATTTCCTTGATTTGAAAAAAAATTCAGGCGAAGAGAGAAGACGTGCCCATGATTTATTTCCTGCTCTTTGGATTAATGATCTTTTTATGAAACGTATTGCAGCAAATGAGAGATGGACATTATTTGATCCACTTGACACACCAGATTTGGCAAATCTTTATGGTGAAGCATTTGAAAAGCGTTATGAAGAGTATGAAAAAGATGACAATATTATCAAAGAGATTATCAGCGCAAAAGAACTTTGGAAAAAAGTATTGTTGAGCTATTTTGAAACTGGTAATCCATTTCTATGTTTTAAAGATAATGCTAATAAAGCAAATCCGAATATGCATAAAGGTCTTATTCGAAGCTCAAACTTATGTACCGAGATATTTCAAAATACAGAGCCTAATCATTATGATATCAAGTTAACATTTAGTGACGGATCTGTGATGATATTTGGTGAAGAAGAAGATATAACTGTTGATGGGGGAATTGTCAAAAAAGCAAAAAAGATTACAGCATTAGACATGATCAGCGGTAAGCAAGTATATATCGTAGAAAAAGAGAAAAAAAATGGTAAAACAGCAGTCTGTAATCTTGCAAGTGTAAATCTATCTAAAATCAATACAAAAGAAGATATAGAACGTATCATGCCGATAGCCGTCAGAATGCTTGATAATGTGATTGATTTAAATTTTTATCCATTGGAAAAAGTGAAACACACCAATAGTTTAAGCAGATCTATAGGTTTAGGTGTGATGGGTGAAGCACAAATGTTAGCCGAGAATGCAATAGAGTGGGGCAGTGATCAACATCTTGCCAAAATTGATGAAATCATGGAAATGGTTAGTTATAACGTTATTAAAGCGTCCTCAAATTTAGCAATAGAAAAAGGTTCATATCCTGATTTTGAAAATTCAAATTGGTCTAAAGGTATTTTCCCTATTGATGTAGCAAACGAAGAAGCTAAAAAACTTGTAGATAGAGGTGGTCTTTTTGGTTATATATATGATTGGCAGAAGTTAAAAGAAAAAGTAAAAAAAGATGGTATGCGTAATGGTTATTTGATGGCTATTGCACCAACAAGCTCAATATCGATATTAGTGGGTACTACACAAGCCATAGAACCGATTTATAAGCGTAAATGGTTTGAAGAAAATTTAAGTGGAATGATACCTGTTGTAGCACCAAAACTTAGTCCTGAAACGTGGTCATATTATACACCTGCATATGATTTAGATCAAATGGCTCTTATTAAAGCAGGTGCAGTACGTCAAAAGTGGATTGACCAAGGACAAAGCTTAAATATTTTTATGACACTTGATAAAGCAAGTGGAAAATATTTGAATGATATTTATATGTTAGCATGGAAACTTGGATTAAAATCTACATATTATCTACGTAGTCAATCTCCCGAAAGTGAAAACAGTGTTGCCGATAGGAGCATGGAGTGTTTAAGCTGTCAATAAAATAGAAGAATTCTTCTATTTTATTATAATAATATTTTCATTTTTATTCTTAATGGTTAAATTAATTTAAATTTGATAGAATTTTAACTAATCTTAAAATTCTATCCTAAGGGGTACGCATGAGTAGCAATGTCATAAAATTGCTAGGTGTAGTTATAAGTATATTGATGATATATCTTTGTGTTGATATGAACAAAAATACAATTGCAGCAAAGTTAGGTATACATAAAATTACTGAAAATGTATCAAAAATCGAAACTAAAAAAGTAGATGAGCATATAAATGAAACACAAGTTGAAGCTACGCAGGTTGTTAAAACAATAGCAAACGTAGAAAAATCAGATCCTGCATTTGGTATGATAATAGATAAAAATATTACAATCGTTGGTATGTTTTCACCTGTTAGTGTCTCTGGTAGACTTATAAACTATATAAATCAACTTTGTGAACATAACCAATGTGATAATGATATCCGCTATAGTAAAGATATTAAAGATATAAATTGGCAAAATGATATGGTCGATTTGATTAAATTGTTGCGTGAAGCAAAGATTGAACAAGCCTCTATTTTTGTTAATAGCAATACCTTAAAGATTGAAGGTGATTTAGCATCTATAGATAACAATATCCAAGCGATAACTAAAAAGTTGAAATCTGATGGATTAACTATGGTAGGTGAAAAAATTAAAGTAAATCATTCTGAAAAAAAGATTAATACTGTAAAGAGCAAAAGTTTACAAGAAAAAATTGATGATATGCTAAAAAATAATACTATATCATTTACACAACATAGCAATAATATTGACACTAAAAGTGAAAAAGTGCTAGATGAAATTTCAACGTTATTAAGTAGAAAAAAAGATATTAAATTTGATATTATTGATTATATCAGACTGGGGAATGATAAGATTTTTAGTAAAGTCATGAGTCAGAAAAGAGCAGATATTCTAAAAAAATATTTTTTAAAAAAAGGTCTAAATCCAAAAAAATCTATTGGATTAGGGGATAAAGAAGATACGCAAGTAAAGATAATTATCAATAAATAAAGAGGAAAAAGTATGATTACTACAATGACAACACTGATATCAGCCATGATTATATGCCTAGTCATAGCATTATTAACGGGAATGTTATTTGGGTATTTGTTGGCACGTGCAAAAACACAAGAAAAGTTTGAAGAGAAAATAGATTTATTAGAAGAATTAAACGATGAAAGAACAAGAGAGTATGATGCGATAAAAACGAAAAAACAAAATCTTGAAAACGAATATAATAAAACACTTGCACTTTATAATG
>JALULO010000033.1 GCA_027056215.1 Campylobacterales bacterium
GAGATCTTGTGATGGCATCAATCAACTTGATCAAAAGTGAGCACAAAGAGAAAAATCAAGGTGCGATTGATGAATATATCGAGAAAAAGATTGTAGAAAAGCTACTTCCTCCTTTGCCTTCAGGTGCGAGTGAGAGTAAAAAAGAGGAGTATAAACGTAGTTTTGAAAAGATGAAAGAGCGATTTCGTGTAGGAGAATTGGATGATTTGGAGATAGAGATAGAAGTTTCAGGCGGTATGGGTGAGTTAAGTGATGCTTCTATGCCTCCTGAGATGATCAAAGTGCAAGAGAGTTTCATGAAGATATTAACTGCCAAATCGGAAAATATCAAAAAAGAGATGAAAGTCAAAGATGCCAAAGATGCACTCAAAATAGAAGCGAGTGAAAAGATCTTGGATTTTGAAGCAGTCAAAACTGAAGCCCTAGAGCGGGCACAAAATGGAGGAATTATTTTTATCGATGAGATAGATAAGATAGCGGTTAGTGCAAAATCACAAAGCAGACAAGATCCTAGTAAAGAAGGTGTGCAAAGAGATCTGCTTCCTATCGTAGAGGGAAGTGATATCAATACCAAATATGGTGTCGTCAAAACAGATCATATTCTTTTCATCTCAGCAGGTGCATTTCACCTCACCAAACCTAGTGATTTGATACCGGAACTTCAGGGACGTTTTCCCCTTCGTGTAGAGCTTAGTTCACTTTCAGAAGAGACACTTTACAAAATCCTTACACAGCCTAAAAACTCTCTTTTAAAACAGTATGAAGCACTTCTTGGTACGGAAGAAGTTACCTTGGTCTTTGAAGATGATGCGATTAAAGCGATTGCTAGGATTTCACAACTTGCCAATGAAAAACTTGAAGATATCGGTGCAAGACGTTTGCACACCGTGTTAGAACGTGTGGTGGAAGATATCAGTTTTGATGCAGACGAACATAAAGGGGAAACGATTACTGTGACCAAAGAGTTGATTGGAGATAAACTTGATGAGGTTGCGAGTGATGAAGATCTTTCACGGTATATCTTATGAGTTGTGAACAAAAAGCCGGTTTTGTTGCCGTTGTTGGTAGACCAAATGCCGGTAAGAGTTCTTTACTGAACTTCTTTGTTGGTGAAAAGATTGCCATGGTTTCGCACAAAGCCAATGCTACACGAAAACGGCTCAATATCATCGCAATGCATGATCAATGTCAAATCATATTTGTCGATACACCAGGTATTCATGAGAGTGAGCGGTTGATGAATCAGTTCATGTTAGAAGAAGCACTCAAAGCGATGGGAGATGCAGAGTTGATTTTGTTTCTCTCTCCTGTGACCGATTCACTCAGTGAGTATAAAAACTTTTTAAAACTCAATAAAAAGAAAATTCCGCATATCGTACTGCTTACCAAAGTAGATGAAGTAAGAAATGAAAAGATACTCTCAAAGATCATGGAGTTTCAAGAATACCAAGATCAGTTTCTTGAACTGATACCTGTTTCTATCAAAAGAGGAACAGATAAGTCTATGGTCTTTAGCACTATTTGCAAACATTTACCTACTCACCCCTACTACTATGATCCTGAAATCTTAACAACTGACAAAATGAAAGATATCTATAAAGAGTTGATAAGAGAGTCAATATTTGATAAAACATCTAAAGAAATTCCCTACTTTTCCGATGTAGTCATTGAGAGGGTTGAAGAGCAACCTGAGTTAGAGAAGATTTACGCCCAAATCGTAGTCGAGAAGAAAAGCCAAAAAGGAATCATCATCGGTAAAGATGGTGAAAATTTACGGCGAATCGGATACAACGCACGCAAATCTATCGAACAACTCAATGGGAAAAAGACATTTTTAAAGCTCTTTGTTGTTGTAAAACATGGTTGGACAAAAGATAAAAAATCTTTAGGAGAACTTGGTTACAACTTCTAGGATTTGATCACGATATCAAATCCTAAACCCTATTAATTTCTATAATAGGTAGTTGACATGCTAAAAAAAAGTCTTATAGACCGACGTAAAAAAAGTATCATCACCATTGATCCCTATTCTTTAAAATCCTATCGATATCAAGAAAATGTAATCACTGAAGAGAGTGTGAAAAAGTTTGATGATAAAGCTTTTTATGTCTCTTATGTACAAACAAAAGATATCATCTCTTCTACTGTAGATATTGAAAACAGTGTTGGTGATGAAGATTTAAAAGATGCTATTGAAATCAAAGCATATGATGAATTAGGTCTGGAAAATGATAAAGAGTATTCGATTTTTTATTTTCAGTCAAATCGTGATGATGATGAATATAAAGTATTTAATGTTGTAGCGATAGACAAAGAGGTTTTGAGTGATATTTTTGGTGAATTAAAAGAGATAAAGTATATTGATTATATCACGGCAACACCGTTTTTGATGAGATCTCTTTACTCAAAGAGCTTACTTCCTTCTGGTAAGACAGACTGTTTTGTTTATTTTCATAAAGATGATGCTTTTGTAACGATTTATGAAAACGGAGAGTATGTTTTTTCAAAATCAATCAAATATTCACTTGAGTATATCTCAGATACCTTTTCAAAAGAGCTTGGTAAAAGGATAGATGAACAGGCATTTTTTGCAATGCTTCAAAAGTATGGTATGCAACATGAAAATAGTGCGTATCAACAGCAGATCATGAAGATTTTTGGTGAATTGTTTGTTTATATCAATGATGTTATCTTGTATGCAAAAAGAGCATATCGCTTAGACCATATAGATCAGGTTTATCTTGGAAATGAATTAGGAAAGATTTCGGGACTTGAAGAGTTTTGTTACAACTATATTAATCTACCTACAAAACATTTAGAATTTAAAATTTCAAAAAATGCCAGTGAAATTATGCCTGAAGTATTGCATACGATAATGATTGAAAAATCATTAGAATATCAAGAGAGCTATGATGAAAGTCAAAATATTTCAATTTTTAAAAGACCACCACCACTTAAAGAGCGACCAAGTGGTAAATTACTTCAAACCATAGCAGCAAGTTTTATACTTTCTATACTTTATCCTGCTTATCAGTATGGATATGAAACCTTTTTTTTACAAAAAGAGTTACAGTCATTAACAAAGCAACAACATATGCTATCTTCACAAAGTACAACGATGAAAACCAATATGGCAAGCGTTCAAAAAGCCAAAAAAGAGATAGAAGATAAGTTAGATGTTAAGAGTAAAGATTTAGATTTTCGTACAAAGTTGTTACAAGAGATTTATCATAAAAAAGTAAATTATCCTATGAAAGCTAAAATATTGACAGATTTATTTGAAAAAGTAAATAAACATCAATCTCAGGTTTTGCAGACCCAAGAAAATAATAATACGATTACAGTAACGGTGCGTAGTAAAAAAGATAAATACATTACTGAGTTGATGCAAGATATTGCAATGGCAAAAAAATATGATGTGAGTACTGAATTGATTACTAAAGATGAAAATACTTCCTACTATGAAAGTGCGATAAAGGTTGGATTAAATGGCAAGTTCTAATGTTGATAACAAAGATTTATTTGGTCAAATAGATGATTTTTTCCATAGTAAGAAACAATCAGAAGTAAGTATGTTTTATTTTGTTGCCGCATTATTGATTGGATACGTCATTTACCAATTTGTTTATTTGCAAACTGATAAAAATTTGCGTAATACAGAACAGAAGATTAAACAAGTGAAACAAAAAATCAATCAAGAAAAGCTCTATTTATCGCAAAATTCACCACAGAAGTTAGCATCGATTCGAAATTTGGTAAAAAAGAAGCATCAAGCATTTGATGATACGATTTATAAAATCAGTTATGTTGACAATACGTTAACCGAGCTTTCATATCTTTTGTTTGATGATGAAAATTGGGCAAAATTTGTTGATAACATTGCATATCTTGCCAAAAAGAATAAAGTTGAAATCAAGGAAATAGGCAATAAATTTTATAACCCAACATACCAAAAAATAACCCATGTAGTAGAAATAGATGTTACATCACGGGCTAATTTTACAAATCTTATGAAGTTTATCAATGAAATAGAAGAGAGTCCCTTGGTGATAGATATCAAGGAAATAAAGATGAAAAAACCTGATGATAAAATGTTAAGTAGTTTTAAAATTGCTGTTTGGGGGATGAAGTATTGATGAAAAAAATAGTTATATATTTTGGTGTTGCTATTACGGTAACACTCTTTGCTGATAATAGTGTAGCAAAAGGAAATCAGTTAGCACTGGTTGGGGATTATCAAATGATGTTTGATCGTATTGGACAAAAAAGAGTTGGTGCAGATGTCAAAGAGATAGAGTCTGTAAAATCTCCTTTTGTCCGATTAAAACGTAAAAAAGAAGAGCAAC
>JALULO010000034.1 GCA_027056215.1 Campylobacterales bacterium
TTTTAAAAAAAACTCCGATACACGAATCGTTATAAGAAAGCCTTCTGTAACTTTTGAACATCTTAAACTCTATGAAAAATACCATCGCTATATGGAAAAGAAAAAGGGGTGGGATTATTACAGTATAGATGCTGATTCTTATCATGATCTTTATGTTAAAGGATATACAACATTTGGCAATGAAATACTTTATTTTAGAGACCAAAAACTTATAGCTGTTGATTTGATTGATTATCTAGATGACGGTATTTCTGCTGTCTATTGTTATTATGACCCAGATTACAATGCCTATTCGCCAGGTGTTTTTTCGCTCATAAAAGAGATCGAATTTGCCAAAAATAGAGAACTCAAATGGATCTATCTTGGGTACTATGTTGATCAATGCGACAGTTTAAACTATAAGATAGCCTATACCCCAAACCAAATTTTAAGAAATTTTCCAGATTTAACACAATCATGTGAATGGTCATAATATGTGACTATTAGTTTTTTGGGAGGGAATTTTTTTCTTTGATATGGCTATAAAATTAACCTAAAAACTTCATTCTTTTTTCCACCAAATGTTGCTATAGTTATACTAATTTATACTACATCTAAAGGTTCTGATTGAAGACGTTAACTGTTATTGATACATTTGGATTTTTTTTTAGAAATTACTATGCACTGCCTTATTTGAAGAGTTCAAAAGGCTTTCCTACTGGTTTGATCACGGGTTTTGTTAACTTTATCGCCACACTAAACAAAGAACATGGTACGGATTATCTGCTGTTTGCACTTGATTCCAAAGCAAAAACGATTCGTAAAGAGATAGACCCAAACTACAAGGCAAATCGCCCTGCTCCACCTGAGGATTTGAAAAAACAACTTCCTGTTGCCATCGATCTTATAGAGAAGATGGGGTTTCCAAAACTTGAGATAGAGGGGTATGAAGCAGATGATGTAATCGCGGCAATCACCCAGTGTGCAAAAGCACAAAATATCAAAGTCAAGATCGTCTCTCATGATAAAGATCTCTACCAACTAATCGATGATGATAAAGTGGTACTGTATGACCCCATGAAGAAGATAGATATCAATGAAGAGAAATGTCTTGAAAAATTTGGTGTTAAGCCTTCTCAAATCGTTGACTATCTAGCAATCGTTGGGGATAGTGCCGATAATATCCCAGGGGTAAAAGGGATCGGTGCAAAAGGTGCAACCAAGCTTTTAAAGGAGTTTAACT
The DNA here is from genome assembly GCA_027056215.1 of Campylobacterales bacterium. Taxonomy (GTDB): domain Bacteria; phylum Campylobacterota; class Campylobacteria; order Campylobacterales; family QNZT01; genus QNZT01. Next base: position 1,223 of record JALULO010000034.1, read on the forward strand.
CACTCCAAGAGATATACCAAAACCTTGACAAGATCGCCAATGCCCGAACCAAAAAACTCCTTCAAGAGAGTCGGGAAAATGCATTTTTAAGTTACAAACTCGCTTCACTTTATCATGATATCTTACCCGAGTGCAATATCGAACGTTTTACCTTTCCTAAAGAAAACCCAATCTTAAGTGTACAAGATGAGTTACTAGAACTTGACATGAAAACACTTCTTACCCGTGCGGGTGCAATGTATCAGCATACAGAAGATGAAAAAAATTGTTCTGCTAGCGTTGCCTTTAAAGCACACCTTTTAGATGACAAAAAAACACTTATGCAAACAATCCACGCTATCCCAAAAGATAAAGCAGTTGCTTTTGATACAGAAACCGATTCACTTTCACCATTTGAAGCAAATATCATCGGATTTTCGTTTGCTATCGATGAGAAGGAAGCGTATTATGTACCGATTGGGCATAGTTATCTAGGCGTTGGTAAACAAGTCTCAAAAGAGGATGCAAAAGAAGCACTACAAGCGTTGCTCAAACATCCTATCATCGGACAAAATCTCAAATACGACTTTGCTATCTTAAAAGGAAACTTTGGTTTTGAAGATTTAAAAGCCTACGCCGACACTATGATCATCTCATGGCTCTTAGATCCAGGAGTTAGTGCAGGTTTGGACAATATGGCAAAACGCCACTTTAACCACAACATGGTGAAGTTTAAAGATACCGTTAAAAAAGGGGAAAACTTTAGTTCAGTAGCACTGGAAGAAGCATGTGTCTACGCAGCGGAAGATGCTTGGATGACATTGAAACTCTATAACCATCTGTGGGAAAAACTAAGTCCCCTTTTACAAAAAGAGGCAACAGAGGTAGAGTTTCCTTTTGTGACAACCCTACTAGAGATGGAAGAGATCGGTATCAAAATAGACCAACCATTTTTTGCTACCCTAAAAGCAAATGCCGATACAACGATCGCAAATCTGACACAAGAGATCTATCAACTCAGCGATGCAGAGTTTAATATCAACTCTACCCAACAACTTGGCAATATCCTGTTTGAAAAACTCCAACTCAAAGCCGGCAAAAAAACCAAAACAGGATATAGTACCAACGAACAAGTATTACAAGAGCTTTACGATGCACATCCCATCATCCCAAAAATACTTGATTATCGAGAGATCTATAAACTACGCTCCACCTATATCGATCCGCTTTTAAAACTGGCTAAAAAATCACCCGATAGTCGTATCCACACCTCTTACCTGCAAACAGGTACAGCAACGGGAAGGTTGAGTTCAAAAAATCCAAATCTGCAAAATATACCCGTTAGAAGTGAAATAGGCAGAGAGATTCGTCATGGATTTGTGGCAAAAGAGGGATTTCAACTCATCGGTATCGATTATTCGCAGATGGAGTTACGAATGCTCGCACACTTTAGCCAAGACCCGGCACTACTTGAAGCCTTTCGTGAAGACAAAGATATCCACCTTGAAACAGCCATCAGACTCTTTGGCGAAGAAGATGCGAAGAAGATGCGAAATGTTGCCAAAAGTATCAACTTTGGACTGCTTTACGGTATGGGAAGCCGAAAACTTGCACAAACTATTCATGTCTCAACCGCTGATGCAAAAGCCTTTATCGAGCGATATTTTAACTCTTTTCCAACGGTAAGAGACTATCTTGAGAGTATCAAAACATTTGCCAAAGAAAATGGATACGTTGAAACACTTCTAGGTAGAAGACGCTACTTTGACTATGAAAATGCCAATGCCTTTGCCAAAGCCGGCTTTGAACGTGAAAGTGTTAACACAGTCTTTCAAGGCTCTGTAGCGGATATCATCAAACTCTCCATGAACAAAATCCAACAAGGGATGGTCGATAAAGAATCCTCTTTTATGCTTTTACAAATCCATGATGAGTTGATCTTTGAAGTAAGAGAAGATAAAGCACAAACATTTGCAAAAGAGGCACAAAAGCTCATGGAGACAATCTATAAACTTGATGTCCCCTTAGAGTGTTCTGTTGCCATAGCCAATAACTGGGGAGCATTGAAATGAAAATCACCATAGAAGAAAAACAATTTGACCTCAAAGATGTTGCCAGACTCTACCCTGCCGCGATCATCACAACAGGCATAGAAAATGAACAGACACCAATCAGTTTGGAGTGGGTAGATACGCTCAAAAATGAGGAGACAAAGATACTAGGGTATGCTATCTTTGTACATACCACGGACAAAGCCGTGGAATCCTTTTCCTATGAAAGCAGAGAAGCACTAGAAGTTGCACTTGACAAGATAGCCCAGCAGATGGATTAAGCTTCTATCCCATTTAAGCGCAACAAACCATCAACAGAGGGTTCTTCCCCTCTAAATGCGACAAAACTCTCCATGGCATCACGGCTTCCACCCATTTGTAAAACCTCTTCAAAATATGCACGGGAGACATTTTCACTAAATATCCCTTGATCTACAAACTGAAAAAAAGCATCCGCACTCAACACTTCCGCCCATTTATAACTATAATACCCTGCAGCATAACCACCCGCAAAGATATGGGCAAATCCCCATTGAAATCTATTATACTCTGGTGTTTTGATAACGGATACTTCATCTCGCACGGCATCCAAAACTTGCTGAACACCATTGGCATCATATAGCTTCATATGAATATTCATGTCAAAGAGGGAAAATTCCAACTGTCGCACCATACCTAGTGCAGATTGAAAATTTTTGGCACTTTTAAGCTTTTGGATCATCTCAAAGCTCAACGGTTCATCTGTTTGATGATGTTTGGCAAAACGTTGTAATACTTCCGCTTCATAAGCAAAATTTTCCAAAAATTGGCTTGGAAACTCAACCGCATCCCATTCCACACCATTGATACCACTTACAAACGGCTCTTCTACACTGCTTAACATATGATGCAATGCATGTCCCATCTCATGAAAAAGTGTTACAACATCATCAGGACGTAGTAGTGATGGTGCATTTTCAGAAGATGGTGCAAAATTTCCTACGATAAAAGCAATCGGTAAAACAGACTCATTTTTCTCATTGATATGATGTGTAACCCAATCGTTCA
>JALULO010000035.1 GCA_027056215.1 Campylobacterales bacterium
GGTTGTGACATACATACTCTATACATGGTTGCAAAAGAACATAGGTTTTCTCAACGGAGATGGATTGGGTTTTGTGATTGAGCTTGTAGAGTGGGGGTTATTTAATATATTTCTTTTTTTGTCGATGTAGAGGCATCACTATATAGAAAATCAAAGGAGAATATATGTTTGGACGATCAAACAGTGCGGTATTGGATCAAAACAGGGATGAGATAGCTTCTCTTGCGAGAGAAAATCAAGATCTTAAAGATGAGATAGCTCAGTTAAAGAGTGCACTTGCTTCATATCAAGATATCAAAGAAGATGAAAAAGCAAAAATCCGTGAAGAGTTGTTGCAGGTACTTATTGGTAGTTATGAAGATGGTGTACACTTTTTACAAAATACTATCGAAGAAAATCTGTTGATGCTTTCAGATATCAATGCATTAAATGAAAAGACAGGTGAACGTGTTTCTCAGGTAGAGTCACAAACGGTCAATATCGAACACTCTGTAGAAAATATCCAACAATATACAGAACAGCTAAGAGATGATTCAAGTACGCTAAATGACTCAGTTATGTCTATCGCAGAGATCATTAACTTGATTAAAGATATTTCAGATCAGACAAATCTACTTGCACTCAACGCTGCCATCGAAGCAGCACGTGCGGGTGAACATGGTCGTGGTTTTGCGGTGGTTGCAGATGAGGTAAGAAAACTGGCTGAACGTACGCAAAAAGCGACACAAGAAGTTGAGATTAATATCAGTGGATTGAAACAAAACTCTAATAACATGCTTCAAATCAGTGAAACTTTTGGTTCTGAATCTGAGACAATCATGGAAGGGCTTTCAAGTTTTAGAGAAAATGTCAACTTTGTACAACAAAACTCTCAAGCCATCAGTGCACAAACAAAAAATGTGACCAATGAGATCAGTGTCAGCAATGGTAAAATAGACCACATCAGTCTCAAACTAAATGGCTATAAAGCAGCACTCAAAGGTGACAATATAGCACTTGCAGATGAGCACAGCTGTCGTTTTTCAAAATGGTTTGATAAAATTTCAAAACAAGAGTTAAAACAAGATACCAAAAGTATCAATAGTATTAATCGAGAACATACAAATGTACACCAAGGGCTCATCAAAGCTGTTAAGCTATTTAGTAGTATGGATGTAAATGATCAGAAAAAAGGGCTTGAAGCGTTCAAAAGTGTTGAACACTCAAGTAAAGAAGGTTTTGAAGTTTTACTAGACGCGTTAAAAGCGGTAAGGTATTAGACAATCCATCCTGAACCAAGGACTCTGTTTTCATCATAAAAAACAGCAACTTGTCCTGGCGCTAATCCCTGTACTTTTTGGTGCAGGGTGACTATCGCCGTATCTCCTTTTATAGATACACTACACGGAGTTTTTGGGCTTCTGTAGCGTATCTTGACATAGCCTTCAAAATTTTTTTCTTCGATAAACATATTTAATGCATTTACCTCAAAAACTTCTATATCAAGTTCCTCTTTTAATCCCACGATGATTTGATTTTTTGCTGCGTTAATATCCAGAACATAGTGAGGATCATGGGCGACTTTGAGTGTAAATCCTTTTCTTTGACCGATGGTATAGTGCATATATCCCCGATGTGTTCCGATGATATTTCCCTCTTTGTCAACGATATCTCCCGGTAGATTTATATCTGTATGTTGTTCTAATATCTCAAGGTAAGTATTTTCTACAAAGCAAATCTCTGAACTCTCTTTTTGTTTGGCGATATCTGAGAGAATAGGTATGTTGGCAGCAATGCTTTTTACATCTTTTTCTTTGATTTTATCACCAAGTGGAAACATGACGGAGTTTAGAGCACTTTTGTGGACATTGGAGAGAAAATAACTCTGATCTTTGCTCTTATCTACAGCTTCAGTGATAAAACCATCTTTGATTTGGGCATAATGCCCAGTGGCTAGGTAATCAAAACCATTTTTTTTGCTAAAGTCTAAAAGTGCACCGAGTTTGATGTTTCGGTTACATAGTACACATGGGTTTGGGGTGAGCCCCTCTTGATACGTTTGTACAAAAGGCATATAAACAGCTTCATTAAAACGATCACCCAAGTCAAGTATATGGTAGGGGATACCTAAATAATCAGCTACTTTTGCAACATTTTGTATATTTCTTTCATGATATTGGGGGTTATCATGCAGTTTCATATAAACACCCTCGATTTCATATCCCTCTTTTTGTAAGAGATATGCAGTGACGGTTGAATCTACTCCCCCACTCATAGCAACCAAAACTTTTTTCATGTAAATCCTTTGTGCAAAGGTAACATGATATAGGTAATACTTATCTTATTTGGGAAAGTCTCTCTTTTTGTGTACCGATTTCTGTGATCTGGATGCCAAAGTTTCCATCTATGATAACAACTTCACCACGGGCGATGATTTTATCTCCGATGAGAACATCGAGTGGTTCATTTGCAAGTTGGTCTAGTTCTACCACTGAGCCGATGTCCATGTTTAAAACATCTTTTAAAAGGATGGTTTTTGTACCGATACGAACCCGTACGGGTAACTCAACATCCATAATCAAAGACATGTTTTTAAGTTCTTCTTGACTTAGTGTACCACCACTATCTTTTTGTGTTTCTTGGGGTGGAGTATCTATTTGTTCAAAATTGGATATAAAGTTTTTATCTGTACATATTTGTAACAATCCCTGAGTAGTAGCTATATCAAAGGAGATATCATAAATTCTATCATATGCTGAGATATCAGGTTGCTCACTTTCATAAAATGCGATATTCTCAACAGTAAAACTCATATTAGGCAGATCTGGCTGGGCGGAGAGTGTTGTTGAAAGTGCACCAAAGATATTGGAAACGATCTCTTTGGTAGCATCAAGATCATCATCATTCATCTCTTCTCTCTCTTCACCTTCCCCACCAAGCATCAAATCACCCAGTGCTGTAGCCAAAGTAACACTCATACTGACATAAAGTTTACCTGTGTTTGTGGAGACTGTGATACAAGCGGCTGGAATCTGGAGTTGTGTATCAGGGTTTAGTGTCTCTTCACTTTTTAGGGAGAGTTGAGGTGTCTGACCGGTAAGACCCTCTATCACTGATGCACTCTCTTGTTGTAATAATGCTATAAAATCATTCATTGACTACCTCTTCTTTTTTGACTTCATTTTTGAGTTTTTGTAAACGTGCACGTTTACTCTCTTCATAATGTCGTAAAATCTCTTTAATCTCATCTTTGTCATTTTTAACGATCTGCGTTAATTGCAATGTCTTGTGGTGACGGCGAACTCCCATCTGTGTTTCAAAAACTTCTTTTTTATCTACGGTTAACATAGCTTTATTTGAGGCAGGATTATCCAGTTTGATGATATTGCCTACTTCAAGATCTAGGAGTTGCTTGATAGAGATACGTGATGTACCGAGTATCGCTTCGCAAATGATATCTGCTCGTTTAACAAGTTCTTTGAGTTCATCGTTACGACTTTTTTTATTGCTTGTTTCTCCGATGATAACATCTTTACTCGCTAACTTTGAGAGTATGGATTCTAGATAGATGACGGGATATGCAATATTGATCATACCCGTGGTTTCTCCAAATGTAAGTTCGAGTACGATCATGATAACAATCTCATTTTGAGCAACTATTTGTATGACATTTGGACTTGATTCTTTAGATGTGATGATTGGTTGCATCTCTACAACACCAGACCAAGCTTCTTTGAGTTTTTGCATTACCACTCTGAGTATCGTATCGAGAATATTGGATTCTATATCAGTGAGTTCACGCTCTAGCTCAGAAGCTTCCCCTTTACCGCCTAAGATTCTGTCAATCATCGGAAATGCGATAGAGGGATTCATCTCTAAAACAGCACTACCTTCCATCGGTTTGAGTGAAAATATATTGAAACTGGTTGGACTTGGTAGTGACATCAAAAATTCGCCATATGTCATCTGATCTACGGATTGAAGTTGTATTTCAATGATTGATCGCATCACGGTAGAGATTTGGGAGGAGAGGTTTCTGGACATTTTATCGTGGATACCTTTTATCGCACGAAGTTGCTCTTTTGAAACACGGTTTGGTCGTTTAAAGTCATATAACATGACTTGTTTTGCTTCCGACTCAGTTTCAGGTGTTGACTGAGAACTACTTTCTTCGTCTGTATCTACGACTTCAAGTAGTGCATCAATCTCATCCTGACTTAAAATATCTGCCATTTAGTCGACCAGTCTGTCTCGTAACTGCTTCATCAGCTTTTTATGGAGTTGTGAGATTCTTGATTCACTGATTTC
>JALULO010000036.1 GCA_027056215.1 Campylobacterales bacterium
TTTTTTCTAGAAGTGAGTATTGTGAAGATTTGAGATTTTCTATCTTGCTTTGAAGTTTTTCCTCAATAACATTTTCCTCTTTTTTCGCAGTTTTAAGCTCTTCTTGAATATCTCTTAATAGATTCTGTGCATCTAGCTGTTCAGTTTTAAGCGTATCTCTTTGCTTTTGTAGATTATGATATCTTTGTTGAATATCTGAGAGTATTTTTTTGTTTTCTGTAGTGGTATTTTGAATATTCGCAATCACTAGTTTATTTTGTTCATGGGTTTGCTGGAGTGATTCGGGTGTATCTGAGCTGATCTCAGATTCTATTGATTTTATTTCTTTCTTTTTATCTTTGATTTTATTTTGAAGTATTTGAAGTTGTTGTACAGATGTATCTATTATGTCTTGTAATGTATTTGTTTTTAAGTTTTTAGTGTCTATATTTTCTTCTAGTTGCTTGATGGATTCTTTGCCTTTTATAATCTTTTGTTTGTGTGTTTCAATGTTCTTCTGAGTTTTTGTATATTTTTCACCAAGATGATGCATTTCGTCATTTTTCGCATCGATACTGCTTCTTAAATTCATCAGAGTGGGTTTAAACTCTTCTTTTAATGAAAGCATATTGTACAAATACCCTGTTAACAATCCAAGCAAAAGAGCTAATGCCAAACATACTTTTAAGTCTAATAACAAATCTAACATTTATAACTCCTCTATGTGAAGGTTTGGTTTTTTCAAGATTTTTCTAAACAGTTTATCAATAAACCTAGTTTGATCACTTTTTTTAACAAAATGTTCAATTTCTTTCTCTTTCGTAGCGGGTAATGCAAAAAGGCTTTTGATTAAACCTGCATCTTGATGGACTGGTTGTTTATCTATACTTTGGTGATCTTTCAAAGCATACTCATAGTTTATGGCAGTTATTTTTAAATTTTCATTAAGTTTAGTTAGATCTGAAATTTTATGATCATATTTTCTTTTTATTTTACTCATGGCGGTTTTAGTATCAGCTAATATCTTTTTTTCATTCAGGATTGTTTTTTCGAGCTGCTCAGTTTCGATCTTGATTGAATGTCGCTCATTTTTGATAGTATTAATATCATCTTCATACTTATTAATAATATTTGTTTTCTCATTTAGTACATTTTCGAGAGTAGCAATTTCTTTTTTATCTTGCTTCAATAGCGTTCTATCATGGTTAATTGCCTCAAGTTTCGAACTAATTGTTTGTATTTCTTCTTCAATATTTTTAATGTGTTGCGTTTTATCTTTTAATTCTGTGTCTAGCATTTTTTGTTCTGATAAAAGAGTGTTTTCCTTTTCGTGTAGTACTTGAAGCACTTCCTCTTTCTCATGGAGTAAATTTAATTGTGTTTGATAAATCTCATCAGTCACACTAAATTTATTTTGAATATCTTTATCTCTTTGTAAAGACTTATTATATAGATATTCTGTCTCATCGTGTGTTTCATTAAGTTTTTCAATTTCTGTCATATATTTATATTTTCGGGCATTGTTTCGGATAAGATATCCGATCACGAAGCCTAGTATAATAGCTAAAATAAAAAGTAGTATCATGCTTTGGATCAAGTTACTCATCTAATCTCCTTTTCTGATATGTATTTCAACACGTCTGTTTTCTTTTTTATAGGGATCAGCTGTAATAGGTTTTTCTTCTCCCATACCCAATGCTGAAATCGTTTTGATATTTAAATGATGAGAAAGAAGATAGTTTTGTACAGTATTTGCACGTTTCTGACTAAGGTATTTGTTGTATTCTGCATCACCACTTGCATCAGTATGCCCTTCAACGGTAAAAGAAAATTTGAGATTACTTTTATTAACGAGTGTTATGATCTTATCAAGCGTTTTTTTACTTTTTCCAACAAGCTTATCACTATTTCTTTGAAAGTAGATTGGATTTTTTTGCAATGTTATGTTGATTTTTCTTTGAATATCTTCGATAGATAAAGATGGCTCTATTTTTTGCTGTGTGGCATTTGTTTCTTTAGTACTTTGAATCTCTTGTAATTTAGTCAGATCATTTATTTTCATATCAGTTGTATTTAACTTATCTAAAAGTTTATGAAACTTATTAGATGATATGTTGGAGTCAAATATACCTGCTACTTCTAATGTATGGTTTTTAACAGAAATCAATGCATCTTTAATCTTTTGATTGTGTAAATAACTGGCAATATTTATAACTTCTTCTTGCCATTTTGCGGGAGCAGTATCTTTTGTAAAGGTTATGTTCTTATCACATTGTTGTTGTGTGCAGGCAGTATCTAAGAAATCAACGATAGCAAGTGTTTTGTCCGACAAACTCATATGTGCGTGCAATGTCTCTTGATCTTTTGTTGTGTAAAAAAATGTTGGCTCTTTTAATACCTTCTGTGGTTTTTTTGTTTTTGCTTCTTTTTCAGAGGTCTTAATAGCTGCTGGCACAGCTTGCTCTTCTTGTATCTGTGGCGTTACAGGAATCTTCTTTTGAGGTGCAATACTCTCTTTTTGAGGGAGATTAACAGTTGCGTATCTTTCTGTTAGTTTGGCTTTGTTATCTTGAATACAAAAATAGGTTAGTGCAACACCTAATATGATTCCAAGTAGCAAGATTAGTTTACTTCCCATCATGAGCTCCTGTAAAAATTAAATTATCTCATGATACAGGAACTTTTAGTTTACTTTGCTGAAAATAAGCTAAAAATCAGATGAACATTAAAAAGAAAAAGACGATAAAGAGCACAAAATGTACAAAACCCTCTAACATATTTGTTTCACCGTCATTAAAATGAATAATACTTGCCAAAAAAGTGAGACCTAACATGATTCCTTGAATAGGAGAAAGTGCAAGATCTATGGGTAAATGAATAACTTTTGCAACCAGTAAAACACTCGGAATCGTAAGTAAAACAGTTGCAAGACTTGCGCCAATAGCGATATTGACAACATTTTGCATATTGTTATTGAGTGCTGAGCGTACGGCTGTAATCAATTCTGGTGAAGCCGAAATGATAGCGACTGTAAATGCCCCAAGCGTCAATGGCAATCCAAGGGCAGAAAGATTGTTGCTCATAAATATAGAAAGTACTTCTGAAAGAAGTCCTATCATGATGATTGATATAGCTAATATACTTGCATGATATAGACCATCGATGGAATCTTTATTTTCATCTTCATTTGTGTGCTCACCAGTTACTTTGTATTCAAAAAAATAACGATGTTCTTTGAGTTGAATACGTGTAAATATAATATATAATAAAATAAACATAACAATAGTAAAGTCCAGATAAAGAGAAAGTTTTTCAGCCAATATAAAATGTGGAATAACCATAGCGATGCCTATAGCAACTAAAATCATGGACATATATGAGTTCGTAGAATCTACATTGTATTGCTGTTCACCATATTTGATACCTCCTACTATAGCAGCTAATCCCAATAAACCATTGATATCAAGCATCACAGCAGAATAGATCGTATCTCTAACAAGGTGAATATTTTGTTCATGCATCATCATAATCGTGATAATAACGATTTCAACAAGTACAGCAGAAATCGTTAAAATCAGTGTTCCATAAGGCTCTCCATATTTGTGGGCAAGAATCTCTGCGTGGTGTGATACATTTAATGCAGCATAAATAATTACCGAAAATACTATGATGAAACCAAAAATATTTCCCCCGAGTGTATGGGCTAGGGTATGTTCAAAGGGAAAAATAGCAACCAACGTTACAATAGAGACAAAAAGAGGATATTCATGAAGTAGTTTTTTAAACATATAGAGCCTTGTCAGATTTATAAAAGCAGTAGCATACCATATCCCTTTTTAGATTCCTATTTCCTCTCGTTTATACTTTAAGATTTTACCTTTATCATCAGCGAAATAGATATAACCATCACTGTCAAAAGTGATGCCTTCTTGTGCAAATTTTGGCAATTTAGCTTGTTTATCAATCTTATGTTTACTAAAGTTGTAGCGATATACTTTATCATTGGTATCACTGATCATGTATAAAAAACCTTGATGATATTGTAATCCAGATATATCGATACGTCTTGGATCAATACGACTTAAAATAGGTGTTTTGGTATGTCTTAAATCTTTCACAGTAACGATGATAGATGGATCTTTGTGAGGGTACTTATGGTGAGATTGGTTGGAGAGATAGATTGTATCATTGTTCATAGTGATTCCCTCAAGTCCACGTTTTTTGTCTTTGATGAGTAGTTTCTCGTTTTTAAAAGTTCGTGCAACATTGATTTCTTTTTGAATACGTAAATATTTTTGATCAAGGATGAGAATATTGTCCTTACCCTCAACCGCAAGCAATAAACGTTGATGTTTTTCGTCACACGTAATACCCTCAAGATCATAATCACCAAGATGTGTAGATCTTAGGATATGACCAGAAGTAGTTAACTCATAAGCACTTCCTTCATCACTGACCGTGTAGAGCGTTTTTGTTGTGTGGTAAAAACAGATTCCCGATGCTTCAGGAATCTTTGCAATAATATGTTCCTTTTTACCACTGGAACTACAAGATGATAAAAAGAGTATCATGCATAAAAACAGATTTTTTGCTAACATAAGTTTTCCTTTTCTAAGAAATCTTTTATGACATTATCTAACATGGTATAGACTTTTTCAAAACCTTCAAAACCAGGAAAAAAGTAAGGATCAGGAACATCTGCTCCCTGATAGTTTCCATAATCTCCGATAAGATAAACATTTTCATATCCTAGATTTTGTAAATCCTTTGCATTTTGTTTATCCATCGCAACGATATAATCAAACGTTTTTGCATCTTCGCGATGCAAAGTTCTAGCCTTAAGCTGACTGATATCTATCTGGTGCTGTTTTGCAATCTTGATGGAGTTTTCACAAGGAGCTTCACCTATATGCCATTCAGATGTACCTGCTGAATCAATGTATAGTGACAAATTTTTATCCCTGGCAATTTTATTTGCAATACCATCTGCAAGAGGGGAACGACAAATATTGCCGAGACAGATAAAAAGTATGGATTTCATGAACTATCCTTGTGGTTATTGTGTTATAATAGTAAAAAAAAGTTAAGTAAATACTCATGAATGTAAAAATTAAACATCTTTTAGGCAATACGGTTTCTAGATATACTTTGATAACCCAAAGTAGTACAACTGCAATTTATAATGCTGATAATAAGTATATCATAAAAGAAGCAAATGAAAAATGGCTTGTTGAGAGTGAAGAGTTGATGTATGAATATCTTCGAGAATATTCTAGTTTACCTATCCCTGAAGTGATCAAACGTAAAGACAATATCTTGATTACCGAGTATATTCCAAATGATCAACTTGGAAAAGATGAAGCGCAAATTAACGCGGCAATACATCTGGCAAATTTGCATCGCATATCATGGGAAGAGGGGTATGGGTTTATGGCAGATACAGTGATAGGACCCTATAGTCAGCCAAATACGCCAAATGACTCTTGGATAGAGTTTTTTAAACGTGAACGTTTATTGGATTTTGCGACAAAAGCATTTGAAGAATTGCAGTTACCTGAAGAGACATATTTGCGTATTTTATCGTTATGTGATGAATTGGAAAAGTATTTGGTAGAGCCAAAGCAGTCATCTTTGTTACATGGAGATGTTTGGAGTGGCAATGTGTTGATTCACAGAGGTGAAGTTGCTGCATTTATTGATCCTGCACTTTACTATGGACACCATGAAGTTGATTTGGCATTTATTATGATGTTTAGTACTTTTGGAGATCGTTTTTTTGAACATTATCGAAAACTCTTTCCTATCGAGGATGATTTTGTGGAAGTGCGTGCAGATATTTACAACTTATATCCATATCTTGTGCATTTACGTGCTTTTGGAGAAGGGTATTTGCCATATATCGAAAAGACATTGACCAAATATGGATATTGATAGTATTCCAACACCACTATATCTTTTAGATGAGGTAAAGCTAGAAAAAAACTTACAACTTTTAGCATCGATAGAAAATAGAAGTGGTGCAAAAATCTTACTGGCACTGAAAGGTTTTGCATTTAGCGGTGCTATGGATATGGTTTCTCAGTATCTGCATGGGTGTTGTGCAAGTGGTTTACATGAAGCAAAATATGCCACAGACAAAGTTGGCAAAGAAGTACATACCTTTTCTCCTGCATTTAAAGAAGATGAGATTGATGAGATTATCAAGCTTAGTCATCATATGGTTTTTAACTCGTTTTCGCAATGGCAAAAGCATAAACACAGGGCAGTTGGGTTTGTTTCATGTGGCTTGAGAATCAATCCTGAAGTATCCGCATCTCCTACAGATATGTATAATCCTTGTGCTAGATATAGTCGATTGGGTATTACTGCTAAAGAGTTTCAAGCAGATTTACTTGATGGTATAGACGGGTTACATTTTCATGCACTTTGTGAGCAGGGTGTGGATGAACTACAAAAAGTTCTTTTAGGCCTGGAAGAAAAGTTTGGTGAGTATTTGCCACAGATGAGATGGGTAAACTTTGGAGGGGGGCATCATATCACTAAAAAAGGGTATGATGTTGAAAAGCTTATCTCTCTTATCAAAGATTTTAAAGCAAAATATGATGTAGACGTTTACCTCGAACCTGGTGAAGCAGTTGGCTGGGAAACAGGTGTTTTAGTAGCAAGAGTATTAGATATCATACACAATGAGATAGATATCGCCATACTTGATACATCAGCAGAAGCCCATATGCCCGATACGATTATTATGCCTTATCGTGCAGCAGTTAGAGGTGCAGGAAAAGTGGGTGAAAAACCATATACCTACAGATTGGCAGGAAATACTTGTCTAGCAGGGGATATCATGGGGGATTATTCATTTGATCAAGCTCTTAATATCGGAGACAAGATAATCTTTGAAGATCAGACACACTATACCATCGTTAAAAATACCACATTTAACGGTATAAAACTACCTGATCTTGCTATATCGCGAAAAGATGGAACGATCGAAATCGTAAGAAAATTTGGTTTTGAAGAGTATGAGAGGAGAAATTGAGAAATATAAGATGCAAAGCTACATCTTATATTTTGCTTCAATTCCCATCAGCCGAAGTCCGGTACGAAGTGTTACGGCTACCATAGCAGAGAGCTTTAAAAGTTTGTCTTCGTTTTGTGTACCTACAATTTTATGTTTATTGTAAAATTGATGGTACAGTGCTGCGAGTGATTTGAGATAATCAGCTAGTTTTTGAAGTTGTCTTGATTCAAAAGAGTCCTCTAGCACTTCAGGCAACAATAATGCACTAAAAAGTAGATTTTGTGAATCCTCATCTAACGCTTCAAGTTTAGTTTGAATAACCTGATGCGGATCTTTCCCGCTTTTTTCAAAAATCTGATTTATACGTGCATGGGCATATTGTATGTAGTAGATAGGATTAGAGCTATCTTCAGTTTTAAGCATATCTACATCAAACTCCAGATGTGTATCACTTTTTTTGGTTAAAAAGATAAATCTAAGAGCTTCTGCTCCCACTTCTTCTACCACATCGCTCATAAGGATGAAATTTCCGGCACGTTTACTCATCTTGTAAGGTTCTCCGCCTTTGAGTAGGGCAACCATTTGAGAAAGTATCACTTCTAATTTTTGAGCATCATATCCCAGATATTCTATCGCTGCTTTTACCCGTGCTATATATCCATGATGATCAGCTCCCCAGATATTGATATAGTGATCATAACCTCGTTCAAACTTTTCATTGTGATAGATGATATCACCTGCTAGATAAGTAGGTCTACCATCTTCTCTGACGATGACACGATCTTTTTCATCACCTTTTTCACTAGATCTTAGCCATACTTTTTTTTCTTTTTCATAAACACCGTTTTGTGTTTTTAGTTTTTCAAAAGTTTCATCCCATTTGGTGAAGAGCTCTTTTTCACTGACAAAAGTATCAAAAGTGATATTTGCATCTGCAAGGTTTTCACGGATAAGTTCAAGCATCTTATCTTTGCCCCAGTTACTAAGAATATCTATATTTTTTTCATCTTCAAAGATTTGTGCATCGAAACTATTTTTGGCTTCACAGGCTAAATCGTAGATATACTCACCTCTGTAAAATTCATCCGGCCACTGAACATCATGATTGGTAAATTTATCCCTACCTGCTAGATAGATGGACAAACCCAAAAGACGAATCTGATTTCCTGCGTCATTGACATAGTACTCGGCAGTGATATCATACCCTAGATGCTTACCTATTTTATAGAGGGTGTCACCAAAAACAGCACCTCTTGCATGACCGATATGAAGCGGTCCTGTAGGGTTCGCACTGACATACTCTAAAAGTATAGAACCACTTTTTTGACCTTTTGCAAACTCTTTTTCATTGAGGATGGCTTCTGTAGCTTTTTGATCTAAAAAAGCATCACTAAGCTTAAAATTTAGATAGCCTTTTAGTGCATCTACTTTTGCAAATATATCTTCTTCTAAAAACTTTTGTGCTAACTCATCAGCTATAATCATAGGAGATTTTCTATGAATCTTTGCCAGTGAAAAAGCGACAGGAGTCGCATAATGTCCAAAAGAGAGATCTTTTGGTTTCTCAAGGGGAAAATCACCCTCAAGATATTTTTGTATAGTGTTAAGGACACTTTTTTTCAAGTTATCGTACCCTTATGCTTTTGTTGTATCAGATGTTTTAGTCTCTTTTGCGACTTCTTCTTTTCCTTCGATTTTTTCGCTTTTTGTTTCCGCTACTTCATCATCTTTGACCGCATTTTTAAAGTTTTTGATACCGTTACCAAGACCTTTTGCAAGTTCAGGTATCTTTTTCCCTCCAAAAAGTAATAGCACAATAAGTGCGACAACTAAGAGTTCCATTCCACTAGGCATTCCCATATTATTTCCTTATTTGGTAATTTTGTGGGATATTATAGCATGTAATGTTAAATGTTAACTACCATTGTGCAACAAAATGCTTAATATCTTCAAGTGTAGGTTTAAGCCTAGAAGTTTTTATAACAGTACGAAGTTGTTGGAGTGCTATAGTAAAGTCATCATTGACTATAAGATAATCATACTCATCTATACGATCCATCTCAATTATAGCATTTTTTAGTCTTCTTTGAATGGTTTCTTCACCATCTGTACCACGATTTTGCAAGCGTTTTTGCAATTCATTTTTACTCGGTGTAGTGAGAAATATAGAAGTTAAAATCCTGCTAAATTTCTTTTTAACGATTTGATGTCCTTGTACATCGATATCAAGGATAACAAGTTTTCCTTCTTGGAGTGCCTTGTAGATTGGTTTTAAAGATGTTCCATAGTAGTTTCCATGAACCTCTGCCCACTCTAAAAAGGCATTTTCACCAATTTCTTGTTTAAATTGTTCTTTTGTGATATAGTGATAATTGATACCTTCTGCTTCACCCTCTCTAATCTCTCTTGTTGTGGAAGAGAGTGAAAAATAAACATCTTTTTCCTCTCTTAAAATCTCAGTTATAAGTGAACTTTTACCACATCCGCTAGGACCTGATATGATGACTATATTTCCATACATATGCTAGGTGTCTTTTTTTGTAAAATCAAGTGTGATATTAATCTGCATATCATTAAGTGCCTCTTTGATCATCTCGGGAGTGATAGCTTTTGCAACAGCATCTTGAATCCACTTTTGTACATCATTTGATTCAACAAGCGTTTCTTCTTCTGTTGCCTGATCAATCTTTTGATCAACGATCATGTCTGTTGGTTCTTTATGTAATGCTTTATTGATTTCATCTTCATTCAGTGTATCCAAGTTATCTGTCATATCCTCTGCAAGAGATTCTTTATCAATATAATGACTTTCTTTTTCAAGTTCTTCAACACTTTCCAGGTTGTTAAGACTCGTAATATCTGGTTTGGAATCGTTTTTTGATGATTCATCTTCTGATAAAAAAGCTGCTCCAGCCAGAGCTGTTGCTCCTGCTGCTAGTGTAGTATTAACGATGTCAGATTCAGTATCTTTTTGTACTGTTTCTGATAAATCATCCAAATCATCCAAATCTTCTAATTGTTCTTTCGATTCTTCTAAGGTGATCTCTTTTGTTGAATCAATATCTTCAATTTCATTTATAATGTTCGCAAGTTCTTCATGTGGCGTATTGTCTTCATCTTCAGATGTTTGTACATATTGTGGTGCTACACCAGTAGACATAACACTACTACCATCCAATGCAAGATCTATATCGGAATCTTCTTCATCTGGCTCATTCAATAGTGTGTCTAAGTCATCTAAAGTATCTAACTCTTCCAATGGTTCTTCTGATTCAAGATCAAGATCTATTGTAGATTCATCAAGCTCTAAATCTTCAATATTATCATCTATGGTCAATTCTTCTAAATCCAATTCTTCTGTATTGTGATTGTTCTTTGGTTCTTCTCTCTTTGGTTGAACAGATGCATCTTGTACAGTATCAAACGATTCTTCTTCACTATTTTGTTCAATCATGGTAACAAAATCGGAAGGTAAAAAAGGTTTATCTAAATGCATATCAAATACGTCTGGAACCGGTTCATTTTTGATTCCTATAAAACCAATCTTTTTATAGGTGAGTTTTGTTTGGATCTTTTCAACAAGAGAGGAAGAATATTTATCACTGTCTACTAAAACAAAGTCATAACGCTCTTTTGAAGGTTCTATTGTCGCTTTTTCTTCTAAAAGATAGTTATGCTTATCTGAACTTAACTGTAACAGTCTTGAGACAATTTTATTGTCATTGACTAAAAAAATTGATGGCATGTTTGCTCCAATCATAAATTTTGGTATGATACATTTTGATAAAACAAGGATTTGAAATGCATACTATAGCTAAAGTTTTTTTGATATTAACCATACTGCATATCTCACTTTTTTCTTCGGAGTTTTTTGTATTACCCCAAGAAAGTGAAAAAGCGTTATCTTCCATTATGAAGAGCATAGATCATTCCAAACACTCAATCAAAATTACAATGTATAATTTTACCCATAAAAAGATAGCAAACAGATTAAAAGCTGCAGCAAAAAGAGGTGTAAAAGTTGAAATTATTTTCGATATGAAAAGTGCCAATAGGCAAAAACGAAGATGTATGCTTTATTATTTGGCAAAATATAAAAATATCACTGTATATAAGTTAAAAGGTAGATACATGAAAAGACAAAAACGCTACGCGATTATGCACATGAAGATGGCATTATTTGATCATAAACGTGTTATATTTGGATCTGCTAATTGGACATATTCAGCTTTTGGGAAAAATTTTGAAATACTTTATGTTATAGATGATTATCAGATTGCAAAAAAATATCAAAAGTATTTTAATAAACTTTTAAAGCAGAGTAAAAAGTTTAAATAAGCAAATGTTTTAAATATTCAAATGCCACAAGAAACTCATGTTTAAAGATTGCCATCATTGCTCCGAGCACGGCAACCATAACCATAATAGATAAAAATATTTTGATAGGAAATCCTACTACCAAAAGATTAAATTGTGGCATTGTTTTCATGAGCATACCAAAGATTACATCTGAAAGAATAGAAAGGGCAATAAACGGAAATGAGATAATTAATCCCATCATAAACATATGCTTAACACCATGACTGAGATAATCCCAAGTGTGTGGATTGGGATAAAATCCTCCAAGTTCTATATGCGTAATACTTTGACTTAAATAAAGCAAGATCAAATGATGTCCGTTAAATGCAAGTAGTATCATGACAGCGATAAGTGTCAAGATTTGACCGATAATAGGTGTATTTGTTCCTGTTGTAGGATCCATAACTGATGCCATAGAAAACCCCATGATCATAGAGATTTGAGTACCGGCAAGTCCTAAGGCTGCAAAAACAAAATTTAATATAAGAGCAGCTATAAATCCCAACATAAATTCACCTATAACGAGTAGGGCAATATTGCCAACTTCATAGGGAATGTTGGACAGTGTAGTCATAGGAAAAAAGAAGATAGTGAGATAAAAAGCTAGTGCTGTTTTAACAGAGACCGGAATAGACTTATGTGAGAAAAAAGGAAAAAATGCTATCACACCACTGATGCGGGAAAAAAGCAGAAAAAAAATGATTGCATGATTGCTTGTCAGTAAATCAGCTAATTGCAATAATATCCTTATAGTATAACGGGTACAAGCCTTTTGTCTTTTAATCTATAGATCGTATTGCATTTTGCCGCAATCTTTTCATCATGGGTGACTATAAAAAGACCTCCATTATTTTCTTTTGTGTATTCTAACATAACATCCATAATATCGTTGGCAGTTTCTCGGTCAAGATTTCCAGTTGGTTCATCGGCGAAGATAAGCTTAGGTTTTTTGATCATCACTCTGGCTATAGAAACACGTTGTTGTTGACCGCCAGACAACTCAGCAACATTTTGTTTGAGGGTAGGTGTGATTTTTAATTTTTCGATTAAGGACGTATCAACTTTTTTGTTTGATATTAGGGATGATATTTTTAGATTTTCTAAAACACTAAATCCCTTAAAAAGATAATGCGATTGAAAAATGATACCTATTTGATTACGTCTTATCTCAAGTAGCTGTTTATCTTTTAAAGTATACATGTCTTTATGCTCAAAAGAGACAGTACCTTTTTGAGGTTTAAGTAGTGTGGCTAATATATGTAAAAGGGTAGATTTACCGCTTCCACTAATACCAAGGACGGCAATAGATTCTCTTTTATGAATCGCTATATCAATATCATGAAACAGGGGGTAATCAAAAGAGTGGGAAAGATTTTTTGCACTAAGGAGGATTTGGGAACTTTCTTTCATATCCAAATCCTCCTGTTTCTTTATCCTAATTGTGCCGCTACTTCAGCTGCAAAGTCATCATCTTTTTTCTCAAGACCATCACCAAGTTCGTATCTGACAAATTTTGTAATCTCAATTTTACCGCCAAGATCTTTAGACTTTTGTTCTACGATTTGAGAAACTGTCTTTTTATCATCTAGTGCATAAAATTGATCGAGTAAACAAAGCTCTTGATCAAGCAAAGTGTTATCTGCTATGTAACGTTCTACTTTTCCAGGAAGGATTCTATCCCAAATCTTCTCTGGTTTACCTTCTGCTTTTAACTCCGCTTTGATTTTTTCTTCTACATTTGCCATAACTTCATCTGTAAGCTGTAGTTTCGAGATGAAATCAGGTACATTTTTAAGAGGCTTTCCTAGTCTTTTTAACTCTTCATTCTCTTTTTCGATTGATTTGGAGATACCTTCAGTCTCTTTTGCAACAAAGTTGGTATCAAATTCTGTATAACTAAGAATTTGTGGTTTAAGTGCTGCAATATGCATAGCAAGTTGTTTTAAAAATTCTGCTACTTTTTCTTTTTGCTCTGCTTTTTCAAAAGATGCACTTACCAAAACACCGATTTTACCACCCATGTGGATGTATCCGTTAACAACTTCATTGCCATTTGCTTCAAGTGTTTCAAATCTTCTTACAACAAGATTTTCACCGATTGTTGAGATATTTGATTTTACATATTCGTCAAATGATTGTCCATCGATTTGTGTTGCATTAAGGGCATCAGTATCAGCTGGAGTATGTGTATCAATATGCTCAACAGTATTTTTCGCAAATGTTTGAAATTGTTCATTTTTTGCAACAAAATCAGTTTCTGCATTGATTTCTGCTATAGTAGCTTTTGATAAATCATCATTTAGTTTGATTGCTACTGTACCTTCAGCCGCAATTCTATCAGATTTTTTACCTGCACTTGATAGCCCTTTTTTCTTTAGCCAGTCAATAGAGTCTTCTATGTTACCATTGCTTTCAACTAAAGCTTTTTTACAGTCCATCATGCCGGCACCGGTTTTCTCTCTAAGTTCTTTTACCATTGCTGCAGTAATAGCCATTTATTTCTCCTGTTTTTATAATCATAAATCTATTTATGCAAAAGAATTTGTTAAACTCTTTTGCAATTTTATTTTCTATATGTAGTAGTTTGTATTATTCAGATTTTTCTGTGTTTTCTTCCGTAGATACTTCTTCTTTTGCTTCTTTAATCAAAGCTTCTTTTTCAGCATCACTGATATCACCTGTAGCACTCTCTTTGGTCGCTTTTGCATCTTGGGCATCTTGTTCTCTTAATGCTTTTCCTTCATTGATCGCTTCAGCCATCTCTTTACAGAAAAGTTGTACAGATCTGATCGCATCATCATTACCTGGAATTGGGAAGTCAACAACATCTGGATCACAGTTTGTATCGATTGGTGCGATAACTGGGATATGAAGATTATTAGCTTCTTTTACAGCGATTTTTTCTTTAACAGTATCTACGATAAAGATCATGTCAGGTGCTGTTTTCATATCTCTAATACCACCAAGATAGTTTAATAGTTTTTGTTTTTTACGAGAAAGCATAAGTGCTTCTTTTTTAGTAAGAAGATCCATCTGTCCTTCTTCTTCCATTTTCTCGATGATATCAAGTTTTTTGATAGATTTTTTGATTGTTTGGTAGTTTGTTAACATCCCACCTAACCATCTGTGGTTTACATATGGCATACCACAACTTTCAGCATACTCTTTTACCGCTGATGTCGCTTGTTTTTTTGTACCTACAAATAAAATCGTTTTACCTTCAGCTGCTGCATCTCTAACGATATTGTAAGTATATCTGAAATATCGAAGTGTCTTTTGTAAATCTATGATATAGATGTTTTTTCTTTCTCCAAAAATATAAGGTTTCATTTTTGGATTCCATCTTCTTGTTTGGTGTCCGAAGTGTACACCACATTCTAGTAAATCTTTCATTGTAACCATGACAATGCTCCTTGTGTTTTGATATATAAAGCACTTTGCTAAGATACTTTACTATTTTGGTTTTGCCTCCACACCCCTTAACAACATATGTTGCAACCATATCTAAGGATTGGTGTGTGTGAATTTAAAGCGCAATATTTTATCTAAAATATCTTTAAAAAATTATTAGTCCATCTTTAAAATGAATATAAGAATATTAATGTATACTTTAAGGCTGAATATAATTTTTAGGAATAAGATATGGAAAAAATCTTCTATTTGTATAAAACACGTAAAGCTTATCTTGTCGTGGGAAGTATTTTTGTTCTTATCATAGCACTATTATTTTTGCGTGACCAAAAAAACTTTCTTTTATTTATGCTTGCAACGTTGATTATACTTTATAGCTATTTTTATAGTAAATATACAATACTAGTAAAAAATTTGAAGGAAAACAACAGAGAACTTTTAATTTATCGTAATTTGATGGATGAAAAAAGTTATAC
>JALULO010000037.1 GCA_027056215.1 Campylobacterales bacterium
ATGAAATATATTCCAATGTTAATGGTGATTGGAAGATTAAATCGTGTATTACTAGAAGAGGGATTAAGACACCTTGTTTCAACTGTTGCGATATCTGCTGAAGCAATCGACTCACATACATGTGCAACAATGATAGGTTATGGTGTTAATGCTATTTATCCTTATTTGCTATATGCATCAGTCTTAGAGCTTGTCGAGCGAAAAAAAGTTAGTAATTATGAACAAAAGCAAGCGTTTAAAAATGTTCATCATGCCTTAGGGGCAGGCTTGTTAAAGATTATGTCAAAGATGGGAATTGCTACTATCGCTTCTTATCGTAATTCATCACTTTTTGATGTTATAGGGTTGAGTAGTACAATCATTCAAGAGTGTTTTAGCGATTCATATGGATTGATTCCTGGTTTAGGATATGAAGATATTGAAGAAAGAGTTAATCGTGATTATAACAATGCCATGAGCATTACTGAACGTACAAAATTATTTCCATTGGAAATAGGAGGATTTCATAAGTTTATTTATGGAAATGAACATCATGATTATTCTCCTGCTGTTGTCAATACACTTCATGCAGCTTGTAAATCAGGTAAAAAAGAAGATTATAGGGCATATGAAAGTGTTGTTAATGCAAGAGGTCAGAAAATGATCCGTGACTTTTTTGAACTCAAATCAGACAAAAAACCAATTTCTGTAGACGAGGTTGAACCCAAAGAGGCTATTTTCAAAAGATTTTGTACGGCAGCCATGAGTTTAGGTTCTATCTCACCAGAAGCACATGAAGCATTGGCAGAGGCGATGAACCAAATCGGTGCACAATCAAACTCAGGTGAAGGTGGTGAAGCACCACAGCGTTTGAAAAGCTCATATCGTTCAAAAATCAAACAAATCGCTTCTGGGCGCTTTGGTGTAACTCCAGAATATTTAAGAAGTGCAGAAGAGATACAAATCAAAGTTGCACAGGGTGCAAAACCTGGTGAGGGTGGACAATTACCTGGACATAAAGTTTCTCCATTGATCGCATCACTTCGCTATACTATACCGGGTGTAACATTGATTTCACCACCACCACATCATGATATCTACTCTATTGAAGATTTAGCACAACTTATTTTTGATATGAAGCAGATTAATCCTGATGCAACGATAACAGTAAAATTGGTTTCGACTGCGGGTGTTGGTACGATTGCGGCGGGTGTAGCCAAAGCATATGCTGATAAAATTATTATTTCAGGTGGTGATGGTGGTACTGGCGCTGCACCGCTTACATCTATAAAATATGCAGGTAATCCATGGGAATTGGGACTTAGTGAAGCCCATAATGCTCTAAAAGTTAATGGTCTAAGAGAATTTGTACATCTTCAAACTGATGGTGGTTTAAAAACAGGTTTAGATATCATAAAAGCGGCTCTTTTAGGTGCGGAAAGTTATGCATTTGGTACAGCTGCACTAACAATGGTAGGATGTAGGATCTTACGTATTTGCCACATGAACAAATGTACAGTTGGTGTTGCGACACAAGATGAAAATTTAAGAGAACATTTTGTTGGTACGGTAGAGCGTGTTATTAATTTCTTTACATTACTTGCAGAAGATGTACGTGAAATCTTAGCATCGTTAGGTTATAAATCGATTGAAGAGTTGGTTGGTAGAAGTGATTTACTTAAAGTGATTGATGATGAGTTTGCGAAAAAATTTGATTTTACTTCAGTGTTAAGAAGGCTTGATGGTATAGATACTTGTCAAAGAACGAGCAATGAGCCTTTTGATAAAAATGAGTATGAAAAACATATATTAAAAGAAGTTTACAAAGTCATTGAAAATCCAAAAGAGGATATTGTTGTAACGAAGAAAATCAGCAATCTAAATCGAAGTTTTGGAACACTGATAAGTGGTGAAATTGCTAAGTATTATGGTAACAAAGGTTTAGAAGATGATAGCATTACATTTAAGTTGCATGGTATTGCTGGACAGTCATTGGGCGCATTTTTGATTAATGGTATCTCAATTTATATTAGGGGTGCAGGTAATGATTATATAGGCAAAGGCATGAATGGTGGTAAAATTGTTATCACACCTGAAATACAAAGTGAACAGTTTTCTTGTGGTGGTAATACTTGTCTTTATGGTGCAACCGGCGGTAAATTATTTGTTGCAGGAAGTGTAGGTGAACGTTTTGGCGTTAGAAATTCAGGTGCTATAGCCATTGTTGAAGGGACCGGAGATCATGCATGTGAATATATGACAGGGGGTGTTGTAGTAATACTTGGTAAAACAGGTGTTAACTTTGGTGCAGGTATGACTGGCGGTGTAGCATTTATTTATGATGAAGATAGAGAATTTTTTGATAATCTGAATCAGGAACTTGTAAATGCTACTAGAATAGATACAGATGAATCTGATGAAGAGAGACATTTTATCAAAAAGCTTTTACGTACGTATATCAATGAAACATCAAGTATAAAAGCACAATATATTCTGGATAATTTTAGACATACGCTAAGAGATTTTTGGATTGTAAGACCTAAAGATATGCGTAAGATGCCATTAAATCCAGATGAGGGGGATTAGAAAATGCAAAACTTTACCAATTTAGAAAGAATTGAACCTTCGAAAAGAGGTTCAAATGAAAGAAAAAAAGATTATAAAGAGATTTATGAAATTTTTAAACCTGTTGATGCAGCGGCACAGGCAGATCGTTGTGTACAGTGTGGTGATCCGTATTGCCACAATAAATGTCCTTTGCATAATTATATTCCTTTTTGGCTCAGAAGTGTTGCAAGCAAAGATCTTGAAACGTCTTTTAAACTTTCTAATGAGACCAACCCTTTTCCTGAAATCACAGGTCGTATATGCCCTCATGATAGGCTATGTGAAGGTGATTGTACGTTAGAACAAGATGGGTATAATGCCATTACAATAGGTTCTATTGAAACTTTTATCAGTGAAAATGGTTTTAAAAAAGGGTTGAAACCTGAATTTCCATCGGTATTTAGCGATAAGAGAGTGGCTATTGTTGGATCTGGCCCGGCTAGTTTTTCAGCTGCAACATATTTGATGCGTGCAGGTATCAAAGTAGAAATGTTTGAAAAAGCAAATCGTCCTGGTGGTTTATTGACCTATGGTATTCCCAATTTTAAGTTAGAAAAAGAAGTTGTCTTTAGACGATTTAAATTTTTAGAAGATGCTGGTATGAAACTCTTTTTAAATGTAGAAGTTGGTCAAGATATAGAGTTTAAAGAATTGATTGAAAACTATGATGCCGTATTTATTGGTATTGGTGCAGAAAAATCAAAAAAAGCACACATAAGTGGAGAAGATTGTGAGAATTCTTTTCTTGCAATTGATTTTTTAAAGAATATTCAACAAAAGCATTTTACAGAAGCTTATGATCATAAGTATGAAGTTGAAGGGAAAAATGTTGTTGTGATTGGTGGTGGTGATACAGCTATGGATTGTATTAGAACGTCATTACGTGAAAAAGCTAAAAGTGTTAAGTGTTTATATCGTCGCGATGCTGTAAATATGCCAGGAAGTCGTAAAGAGTTTAAAAATGCAAAAGAGGAAGGTGCAGAATTTATTTTTCATGTCTCACCTAAAGAAGTTTTGTTAAATGAAAAGAGTGATCTTGTTGGGATTGAAATGCTAAAAACACAGCTTTCTCAAAAAGATGCATCAGGTCGTCAAAAAGTAGAAATCATTGATGGTAGTGAATTTCGTATAGATGCTGATGTTGTTATTTTTGCTCTGGGATTTGATGTGCAAAAGGTTGATTTTTTATCAGAAAATGGAATAGAAACAAATAAATGGGGTGAAATTCTTGCTTCTGAGACACAAGAATCATCAAAGCCATTTATTTTTACAGGTGGCGATTGTTTTAGGGGAAGTGACTTAGTTGTTACAGCTGCACAAGATGGTAAAATTGCGGCACAAACAATGATTGATAAACTTTTAAATCATTCATAGGATCTTGATATCAAGCATATTGAGAAATTCATTGAAAATGCGATTATTGCTAATCAAGAGATATTTGATCTATTACATATAAAAAAAGATAAAACACTATATTCACCTTTGCAAAGAGGTGCTGGTGGTGATATGACATATGGTATAGATCGGCTAGCAGAAGATATTTTTATCAAACATTTACAAAAATTTGGGAAAATATACTCAGAAGAAGCAGGTTATGTTGGTAGTGGAGAAAATTGTATTATTATCGATCCACTTGACGGAAGTGATAATTTTTTATCCAATTTCCCCTATTATGGTACGTCTCTTGCCTATAAGATAGAGGATAAAACTGTTGCTGGAGTGATCGTAAATCTTGCAAATAACATGATTTATATCAAAACACCACATCAACATATGTATAGCACTTTATCATCATTAGATTTTAAAAAAATAGTGAAAAACAGGATAAGTAAAATTGGTATTTTTGAACGTGCATATCGCTCACAAATTTATGCTGATAAATTAAAAAAAAATAAGATAAAGTATCGTATTCCAGGGGCTGTTGCTCTCTCTTTAGCTCTAGGATATGAAGCGTTATTTGTGATTTTAGAAGGGGAAATGCGTGAGTTTGATGTTGCAGCGGGATTGTACATGTGTTCAGATTTGTATCAGCATAAAACAAACGATTTAACGATAATATGCCAAGAAGAAAACCTATTTGAAAAATTAAAAAATATACTTTTAGAGGAAGTAAAATGAATTTTGGTGATATATTTAAGAATTTTAGGAAACAACAACCTTCAGCAAATGAAGCACCAAGCCATTGGGTTAAATGTCCAAAATGTAACTCATTGATGTATTATAAAGAGGTTGAAAATCTTTTTCAAGTATGTCCCAAATGTAAATATCATATGCGGATTGGACAAGCAAAAAGGATTGAACTTTTAGCTGATAAAGATACTTTTGTTGAGTATGATAGCGATCTTATACCTGTTGATCCGCTAGGTTTTGTTGATAAAAAATCATATAAAAAACGTGTAGTAGAGAGTGAAAAAAAAACATCAAAAAAATCTTCTGTTGTTGCGGGAGAATGCATGATAGGAGGAATACCTACTCAGCTAGTTGTTTTTGATTTTTCTTTCATGGGTGGAAGTTTGGGTTCTGTTGAGGGTGAAAAGATTGTGCGTGCTGTACATCGTGCAATTGAGAAAAAACACGCAGTTATTATTGTGAGTGCTAGTGGTGGGGCAAGAATGCAAGAGAGTACATTTTCTCTATTACAAATGTCAAAAACTTCAGCAGCACTTAAACGTCTTAGCAAGCAAGGACTTCCCTATATATCTATACTAACTGATCCTACGATGGGTGGTGTTAGTGCATCATTTGCAATGTTAGGAGATGTCATCATAGCAGAACCAGGGGCACTGATAGGTTTTGCCGGACAGCGTGTTATCAAGCAGACAATAGGTGCAGAGTTACCAGAAGGATTTCAAAGATCTGAATTTTTGCTCAAACATGGATTTATTGATATGATTGTAAAAAGAAGGAAGATGAAACAAACGATTGCTGATTTACTTTATTGTCTTGGTAATAACATCGGTGTAAATAAAACTGTAAAAGACCCTAAAAGGCGAAGAGAAGATAATATTGAATCTTCCAATGAGCAAGATGGGGCATAAAATTTATGCTCTTTTTGATTATGATTTAAACAAACAAAAAGGGTATACCCTAGATCAATTTTTAAATCTTCCCAAAGTTACTCAAGCTACTTTTCTACAATATCGTGATAAAACCAATACATATGATCAAAAATTAAAAAATATTTTATATTTAAAAGAACGATTCAATGGAAAATTGATCGTAAATGATGATTTACAATTAGCACAATATGCTGATGGTCTGCATGTTGGACAAACAGATGTGTTACGATATGAAACAAATGTGAAAAAATCCATTTTTTGGCTTCGTAGTAAATTAAAAGAGAAGATATTAGGACTTTCAACACATAGTATTGCTGAGATAAAATTAGCCAATATCTTGCCACTTGATTATGTAGGATTAGGCGCTTTTAGAAATACAAATACAAAAGAGGTAGAACTAGTTTTGGGATCTGATATTTGTGATATTGCATTAGCCTCAAAACACCCAGTAGGGGCGATTGGTGGTGTAAAAAGTAGTGATAAAATTCCCCATGTAACGTATCTTGTTTTAGGATCGGATTTATATGAAAATTGATATTTATACTATAGAAAAACAGAGTCGTGATGAATATACATTAGCTTGTGAGAAAAGCAAAAAAATGATTCAAAAGTATGCTTCAGTTACTGAGCACAATATATTTAACAAAAAAATATCACAAGCCCAGAATAGAGATCAAAAGAGTGCTCAAGAAAGCTATTCAAGGGCATTTGAGCCATATATGAAAGGATCTAATATTTTATTACATCCTGAAGGAAAAGTATTAGATAGTTTTGATTTTTATAAAATATTTGATATAAATACAAATTTAAATTTCTTTATAGGTGGTGCCTATGGATTTGAAAGAAGTTTTTTGGATAGGGCTGATCATATTATTAGTTTGAGTAAATTAACTTTTAGTCACAAAGTGGCAAAAGTTGTTTTATTTGAACAAATATATCGTGGATTGACTTTATTGCATAAACATCCATACCATAAGTAACAAAAGAAATAAAAAATATTTATGACACAAAGGGATTAAAATGACTGATGAAAAATTTGATGAATATAAAAAAATTCTTGAAGAAAGAAAAGCACTTTTATTAAGAAATGTACAAGACAATGAAAAAGAGATTTCTGAGTTAAAAAGAACAGATGCGCGTGATGAGGCTGATCATGCAACGATAAGTACGGATAGTGAGATCGAAAGAGCTTTAAGTGCAAAATTAATGCAGGAATTAAAGGAAATCGATTATGCTCTTTTTAAAATAAGCAACAAAACTTATGGTATATGTGAGATGTGTGAAGAGCCAATTGGAGAGGCTAGGTTGAAAGTCAAACCACAGGCAAAATATTGTATAGTATGCAGAGAAATAGTTGAAAAAACTGCATAAAGGATAATAAATATGGGTTTAAAAAAGTTTGTTGTATTTGGAGCATTGTTACTAATTACTATGGGAATTGTATTATATACATTTATTGGTGATGATTATGCTCTACCTATTGCAGGTATTACGATTAAACTTCCTGTAGCTGTTTGGGTTTTATTCCCAGCTTTGATATTGTATCTGGCTACCATAGCACATCTTATGTTCTATGGTGTGGTTAATTTTACAAGATTAAGAACAATCAAAAAAGACAGTGAAAAATTTATTGATAATGCAAAAAAAGCATTATTAGGTAAAAAAGTAAATGGTGAAGAGTATAAAAGCGAAGCTTTTAAATTGCCTGGAGCTATTTTACCGTTGTTAAATATAGATCCAAAACGTTCTGCTCATATCAGAGTTTACGATGATGGTATTCAAGATATCTTGGAAGCTAAACAACGTGTCAAGGATGGTGAAGTTGTTGATTTGTCAAAATTTAATTTGTTATCCGATAATGCGTTAGTTTTAAAAAATGCTGAAAATGCTTTGCATGAAGATCCTACTTATGCGACGACAATCTTAAAAAAATGTGATGATAAAAAACTATGTCAAAAAGCACATCTTGCGTTGGCTGAGTATGCATCTCTTGATGAGATTAAACGTTATGAAGTTCAACCAACCAAAGAACTTTTTTATGCATTGATTAATCGTATCAACGCAAAAGAAAATCCTATAGATATGAAAGATGATGATATTGTTGAATTTATCGAAAAAATGGATTTCGAAAAAGAAGACTATATAGATTTAGCTAAAAAACTTAAAAACAAAGTGAATCCTGATCGACTTATTTTATTATTTGAACGTCTTGCGCATACATTTCCTTCTGATGCTGGAGAAGGATATCTTTACGTATTATTTGATTTACAAATGCTTGATAATGCTAGAGAGTATCTTGAAAATTCAAGTGAAGAAGAATATCCTGTTTTTAAATATCTGCTTTTCTTAAAAGATAGTGGTAAAAATTTTGATACTGATCTTTTTTTTAAATAGCATTGCCTCTTATTGATTTTTCCAAAAAAGATCTTATAGCACTTGCTCCTTTGGCAGGCTATACAGATCTTCCTTTTCGTAGTGTTGTAAAAAAATTTGGTGTTGATCTTACATTTAGTGAAATGATCAGTGCTAATGCTCTTATTTATCATTCCAAAAAAACATTTAAGATGATTGAAAAATCTCCTTTGGAAGTACCCTATATCGTTCAAATCGCAACTGGTGATGTAGAGGTGGCCCAAAAAGCTGTAGAGATTTTAAATGATATGGATGGAATTGATGGGATTGATTTAAATTGTGGATGTCCTGTGCCAAAAGTCGTTTCACAAAACTCGGGATCTTCTTTGTTGCAAGATCTTGACCAAATGGCGCGTGTAGTTGAAACGATTAAAAAATATTCTAACAAACAGTATACTTCAGTAAAATCACGTTTAGGTTTTAGTGAAAAAATACCTATGGAAATTGCAAAGGTGGCAGAAAAAGCAGGTGCTGATTTTTTTACACTTCATGGGCGAACAAGGGCAGGAAGATACAAAGCACCTGTGGATTATGAAGCAATTAAAATGGCAAAGCAGAGTGTATCTATCCCTGTTATTGCCAATGGTGATATAACTTCTTTAGAAAAAGCCAAAGAAGTTAGGACCTCTACGAATTGTGACGGTATTATGATTGGTAGAGGTGCTGTAGGAAATCCATGGTTATTTTACCAAATTAAACATGATTTACCTTTTATCGATAAAGATAAAATTTTAGAAATTGTGATGGAGCATTATCATGCTATGCTTTCCTTTTATGGGGATAAAGGTGTCTCTATCTTTCGTAAACACCTACATACATATTCAAAGAACTTTCCAAATGCTTCACAATTTCGTGATAGTATCAATCGTGTAGATGATAAAAATATTGTTGAAAATATGATAATCAAATTTTTTAGCTAATAATGCTATAATCATCAGCCTTAATATAGGGATAGAAAGGGAAAATATGTTTTTAGAAGATGATGAATTATTTGGTGGAAGTCCACGGAAAAAATATTTTGATATTATTTTTAATGCGAACCAAAATCTCGTAGAGGATGAATTGTCTTCAAATCTTGAAAAAATAGCAGCGTTTGAATTATTGTTTGAAGATATGATGGGTGAAGATAAAGATATTATGCAGATTGTTCAAAATTATATTTGGGAAAATCAGGATAAAATTAAGAAGAAGCAAATTAATCTTTTTATAGAAGGAATGGGAAATATATTAACTAAAAATGAATAAAATATTTCTATTAACTTTTATTTTCTTTGTGCAAACTTATGCTAATAAAAGTTTATGGGAGTATACACATAGTTTTACTCTTAAAAAAGATCAAATTGTTGAGATGAAAATTGTAAAGGATTATAAAAAAACTTTTCAGTATCAGGGTGTATTAAAATTTAGATGGACGTTATTTCACAATGACAGATTGGTTCTACTATTAAATTATGAAGGTTTTAAAAAGCAATATATATTAGAAACCAGACATAAACTTAATACTATTAAGCTAAATTTAACTGATGATTATAAACGTATTGATAAACGACCTTTTGCAATTATGAAATTTATCTCTTTTGATAGTGGAAAGCAAAAAGTAAAAATGGATTTTCTTGTCAGTGATCCCTCTAAACGATTGGAAGTAAAGCTTGTCACACCAAAATAGTAAAGGTAAAAATGCTAGAAAAAATTGAATCATTAATGCATGATTATGTCAATGAAGTTGATAGTTACGCAACTATTTTATATACAAAAATACCTCCAGGTAAAAGGTTGCGTGCTAAATTAATCTTAAAGATTGCTGGTGAGACAGAATCTTCCGAAAAACTTGCAGCTATTGTAGAACTCATTCATGCAGCTAGCCTTTTGCATGATGATGTGATTGATGAAGCTATCACCAGACGAGGTATACCTTCTATCAATGCAACATATGACAGTAAAACTGCAGTGATGCTTGGTGATATTTTATATTCTAAAGCTTTTTTTGAATTAAATACTTTTCCAACTTTCATTGCCCAAACGATTTCTGATGCTGTTACAAAACTTTCGGCTGGTGAATTACTGGATGTTGAATATTCTAAAGAGATACAATTTGATGAAGAGAAATATTTTGACATGATTTATAAAAAAACAGCAGTTTTGATTGAAGCTACAGCTTCAAGTGCTGCGGCACTTGCTGGTAAAGATGAAGAAGCATTTGCACTCTATGGTAAAAATTTAGGACTTGCTTTTCAGATTATTGATGATGTTTTAGATATCACTTCAGATGAGCAAACACTAGGGAAGCCAGCTTTAGCAGATTTTAAAGAGGGGAAAACAACGCTGCCGTATATCTACATGTATCAAAGTGTTAACAAAGAGAATCAAAAAAAACTTGTAAGTTTATATCAAAAAGAGCTTGATGTGGATGACAAAGTATGGATAAAAACAAAAATGCAAGAGAGTGGGGCAATCATGAAAGCGATAGGATTGGCAACGAAATTGGGTGAAGAAGCACTTAAAGCCATTGAAGATGATAAAAATGAAGCTTTAGAAAAAGTTATAACTGATATGATCGAAAGAGAGTTTTGATGCGTTATATTATCGCGAGTTTTACACATAAAAATACAAACATCCAAACACGTGAAAAGCTTTCTTTTGCAGACGAAGCAAAAAGAATAAAACTTTATGAAGCATTAATATCTCAAAAAATGGTTCATGAAGTACTTGTTATTTCTACATGTAATAGAGTTGAGATTCTTCTGAGTGCTCAGGATTTGGTAGATTTAACCCAGCAAATACAATATATTTTATCCCAAATTACAGAAGTATCTTTTGAAGAGATTAGTGGCAAAGGTGAAATTTATACTGATGCAAACGCGATTCATCATATTTTTAGTGTTGTATCTTCTTTGGATAGTTTGGTTTTAGGTGAAACACAAATTGTAGGACAAGTGAAAGATGCCTTTAGTTTTTCTTATGAACATGGTTATAGTGGACAAAAGATTGCACGTGTGATGCACAATGCCTTTCGTTGTTCTGCAACTGTAAGAAATGCAACAGATATTTCCAAAAATCCGATTTCAGTAGCTAGTGTTGCTGTTGCAAAAGCGAAAGAAATTTTTGGTGGTAATTTGGGTGGATATACTGCTGTTGTTATTGGAGCAGGTGAGATGGGTGAACTTGCTGTCAAACATTTGGCAAATGCAGGTGCAAATATTATTTTGGTTAATCGTAATCTTGAAAAAGCCCATGAACTTGCAAAGAAGATTGATAGTGTTACAGTCACGGTTGAACCTTTTTCAGAAGTATCAAAACTTGTAAATCATTATCGTTTACTTTTTACTGCTACGGGTGCTAATGAACCAATTATAACCAAAGATATGGTTGAAGAGACAACTTTTGAGAGACATTGGTTTGATATTGCAATACCACGTGATATCGAGCAATGTCAATGTGATAAGTTGACGGTTTATGCTGTTGATGATTTGCGCACAATCATGAATCAAAATATGCGTCAACGTGAAGATAATGCACAAAAAGCATATGCTATCGTTGGACAATTTACGGAAGATTTTTTTAAATGGTTACAAACACTCAGTGTAGATCCCATGATTAAAGAAATTCGCCAAAATGCTCGTGAATGCAGTAGTAAAGAGATACAAAGAGCGATTACTAAAGGGTATATTCCAAAAGAGTATGAAAAACAACTTGAAAAGATTTTACATCAGTCTTTTAATAGCTTTTTACACCAGCCAACGACGGTATTAAAAAATATAGCAGAACAGCCACAAGCAGATACAGTCGTACAATCTATTCAACTTTTTTTTGGTTTAAATACCCAACAAAGAAAAGCGTTGGATACTTATAAATGTGACTATCAAATACAAAAAGATTTATATACAAAGGAACAACAGTGAGATTCAGTAAACTCTTTGCACCAACAACAAAAGATGCACCAAAAGATGCACTTTTACCAAGTCATATCTATCTTGTAAGAGCAGGATTCGTTTCTCAAATTGGTAGTGGTATTTATAATTTTCTACCACTGGGGAAAATAGTACTTGATAAAATACGTGCCATAGTCAAAGAAGAGTTGGACAATGTTGGATGTCAGGAAGTGCAACTAGGATTTATAACGCCAAGCGAGCTTTGGAAAGAGAGTGGCAGATATGATAAATTTGGTAAAGAGTTATTACGTTTTAAAGATCGTAAAAACAATGAATTTGTTTTAGGTCCAACCCATGAAGAAGCGATGGTAGATTTGGTTAAAAATCGCATTAAAAGTTATAAACAGTTACCCCTAAATTTATATCAAATCAATACAAAATTCCGAGATGAAGCTAGACCGAGATATGGGCTTTTAAGAGGACGTGAATTTTTGATGAAAGATGGATATAGTTTTCATGAAAATGATGAAGATTTAAAACGTGAATACGCCCTTATCGAAAAAACATATGCAAAGATTTTAGATAGGCTTGGATTGACGTATCGTGCGGTAGAAGCTGATAGCGGTGCAATAGGAGGCAGTGGGTCTAAAGAGTTCATGGTGATAGCAGATAATGGCGAAGACGATATTGTTATTTGTGATGGATGTGAATATGCAGCAAATATTGAAGCAGCAAAAAGAACAAAATCGATTTTAAAAGATGATGAAGTCGAGATGCAAGCGGGTGAATTTCATACGCCCGATGTTAAGACGATAGAACAATTAAGTGATTTTTTTAAAATACCATCAGAATTTTTTGTAAAAGCAGTTGCTAAAAAAGCAATTTTTAGTGATCATGAAGAGATAATATTGTTTTTTGTACGTGGTTGTGATCAGTTACAAGAGACAAAAGCACTTTCCATTTGTGGTGCACTTGATTTTGAAGATGCTACCGATGCTGATTTGCAAAGTGTGGGTTTAATAGCTGGATTTATTGGACCTGATGTTGAGAATATTAAAGTTTATGTTGATGGTGAACTTGAAGATGAAGAGATGCTTATTTGTGGTGCAAACCGCGAAAACTACCATTATGTTGGATATACATTTAAAGATAAAGAGTTTGATTTTGTTGATCTTGTCACAGTTGAAGAAGGTGACATCTGTACTAGATGTGGTGGTAAACTTTCTACCACAAAAGGGATTGAGGTGGGGCATATTTTTCAGCTAGGCACGCAATACTCTGAAGCACTCGGTGCAACATTTTTAGATAGAAATGGGAAGGCTCAACCTTTTGTTATGGGAACATATGGTATTGGCGTGAGTCGTTTGGTTGCTGTTATTATAGAACAACATCACGATGATAGGGGTTGCATATGGACAAAAGAGAGTGCACCATTTGATGTTGATATCATTGTCTCAAATGTAAAAGATGAAGTACAAAGTGCATTTGCTCAAAAACTATATGAACAGTTACGTCAGAAGGGTAAATCTGTATTATTAGATGATAGAGCAGATAGATTTGGTGTTAAAATCAGCGATTTTGAACTTTGTGGGTTTCCTCTGGCTGTGATTGTTGGGAAAGGTTTGAAAGAGGATAAAGTACAGATCGTAAATCGCAAAACACTTGTTAAAGAAGAAGTTGCTATAGATAAGATATTTGATAAGCTTATGGAACTAGTATGATATATTTTTTAGTTTATTTCTTTCTTGAAGTTGTTATTACTGTGGATATTGCAGGACGAATGGGCGGATTAGCAACATTTTTTGAGATAATTTTTTCTGCTTTTGTCGGCTTTTTTTTGTTAACCAATTTTCGCTATACTCTCGCACAAAGTATGACAGCATTAATGGCTGGAAAGATTACTATAGAAGAGTTTCAGAAAATGAATTTGATGTCTCTTGTTGGTGCGATTTTACTGATTATACCGGGCATTTTTAGTGATATTGTTGGTATACTTTTACAATTTGGATTTTTTGGTACATTTATTGCTAAAAATATCCTGCATTTAAAACATAAAAATAAAACATATAAAGGGGAAAAAGATGATGCAATTGATGTCGAAATTATTGATAACAACAGCACTCTTAAGTAGTGGCGTAACACTATTTGCAAAAGATGTAAAAGATATTCATAAAGATGTGAAAAATATACATGAAACGCTTAAGTTAACCAAAGAGCAGAAACATCAAAAAAGATTACTTGAGTATGTAAAAAGGGCAATCTCTGTGAATAAAGATTACCAGTTAAAAGGTATACGAATTAGACAAACTAAAGTCGTTAAACAATTACCTGATTGGAAAGTATATTTTCTAGATATTGATTTAGCAATAGTGAAACAAAAGGGCAAGATTATGACTGTTCATGATAAGATTTTCAGTAATGGTAAATTTATCGTACGAGATTTTATCAATATCGTTAATCGTTCTTCTTTAAAAGATAAACTTGTGCCAGATATGGATGATTCTTTTTATAGAAAAGATCACTTGATATATGGAAGCCAAAAAGCACCAAATAAAATCGTTGTGTTTAGTGATCCAATATGTCCATTTTGTCAAGGATATTTGCCAAAACTTTTAAAAGCTGTAAAAGAAAATCCCGACAAAATAGCACTTTATTATTATCATTTTCCACTTGTTATGCTACATAAAGAAGCACCGACAGTTATCAAAGCTGCCATCGTTCTTGAAGATCGTGGCATGAAAGATGTCATGCAAAAAATATATTCACATAAATTTGATATAGATACAAGTGATGAGAAAAAGATTCTGGCTGAATTTAATAAGAAAATGGGTACAAAAATAACACCTAAAGATATACATTCTAAAAGGGTACAGGCACGATATGATGAAGATGTTAAAATGGCAGGTAAGATGATGATTAGTGGTACACCTACTGTATATGTTAATGGAAAGAAAGATTTTAGCAGAAAAAAATATAAAGAAATTATCGGAGAGAAATGAAAAAACTCATTATCGCAACCAGAGGCAGTAAATTAGCACTTTGGCAATCTGAGCACATCAAAGAGAGACTTGAACATGTGCATAAAGGTTTAGAGGTAGAGCTTAAAATCATGAAAACAAGAGGAGATATCATTTTAGATACCCCTCTTGCAAAGATTGGTGGTAAAGGGCTTTTTACAAAAGAACTTGAAGATGCTATGCTTAAAGGTGAAGCACATATAGCTGTGCATAGTTTGA